>NZ_JBHLUH010000049.1:0-115565 GCF_042433955.1 Phytohabitans kaempferiae
CCACCCCGATTTTCACGCACGGCACGGGCGTCACGACAGAGTCATTGGGGACTAGGCTAGGCGCCCGCGAGGTCACCCCATCGAGTGCCAAAGCGCCTGCCTCGGCCGAACACGACACCCGAACGGATGGCTCTGCCGCCTTTCGCGCGCTGCCGCACCTAAAGTGTCGCCGTGGGTCCAGAGGGGGCAGTGCGGCCGCCGGCGTACCAGACGCTCGCCGAAGACATCCGGGCCGAGATCACGTCCGGGCGGCTCCGGCCGGGCGAGCGGTTGCCGACCGAGCCGCAGCTGTGCGTCCGTTCCGGGGTGAGCCGCAGCACCGTGCGGGAGGCGCTCCGCCTGCTCTCCAGCCAGCACCTCATCGTCACCACACGGGGCGTGACCGGGGGCAGCTTCGTCGCCCACCCCAGCCCGGAAGTCCTCTCCGACACGCTCACCACCGGGCTCAACCTGCTGATCAACACCTCCACGGCGGGGTTGCGCGACCTGCTCGAGGTACGCGAGTCGCTGGAGGTGCCGGCGGCCGCACAGGCGGCGCGGCGGCGCGGTGCGGAGCACCTGGCCGATCTGGAGGCCGCGCTCTTCGACCCGGAGCGGACGGACGTGCCGGGGATGCTCGCCGCGCACCGCGCGTTTCACACGGCGCTGGTCGCCGCTACCCGCAACCCGCTCTTCGAGCTGCTCAGCCGCCCGCTCTACCAGGTCTCCAACGAGCGTGACGTGGCCGCGGGGGCGCCGGCGGGCTTCTGGCGCCAGGTCGACGCCGACCACCGGGAGATCCTGCGTTTCGTCAAGGCCCGGGACGCCGACGGCGCGACCAAGGTCGCGCGCGAACACATCAGCTTCATCCGGACCGCGCTGGCACCGCAGGACGCTCCCCGCTGACCCACGCCGCAGAGGCCGGTCGGGCACGCTTGGGCCGGCAGCGGCCTGCAAAACCTACGGAGAACGGCGCGTCAGCAGGCGGATCGAGGCGCGGTGGCCTTCGACGGCGGCGGAGGCGGCCGTCGTGAGCGCGGTCAGGACCTTCCACGCGAAGGAGGACTCGGCCGGCAGGCGGGCCCCCCGCACCGTGTTGACCGCGACCTCCACGCTCAGCGCGTCTTCGGTGACGGAGAAGCGGCACTCCAGCTCGGCGTCGCGCCTCGCGATCGCCAGCAGCATCGCGCACGCCTCGTCGACCGCGATCCGCAGGTCTTCGATCTCGTCGAGCGCGAAATGCAGGCGCGCGGCCAGGCCAGCCGTCGCCGTGCGCAGCACCCCCAGGTAGCCGACGTCGGCCGGCACGGTGAGCAACACGACGTCGTCTTCGATCACCGGCTCCACATGCACAGTCAGCTGACTCACCCCGCCCAGCGACTCTACCGGTTCACGGTCGATCGGCGGGTTCCCGCATCCCCAGTTTGTGAAGGGCTGGCCCGGAAAGGCGGTACGGGATCCACTCGTCCATGGCAGCGGCGCCGAGCGCCCCGTAGAAGTCGCGGGCCGGATTCCAGTGCAGGACCCACCAGTCGAGCCGCTGGTACCCACGGTCGGCACAGATCCGCGCGAGGGTGGTGAGCAGCAGCCGGCCGGCCCCGGTGCCACGGGCCTCCGGGCGGACGTACAGGTCCTCCAGGTGGATCCCGTGCACGCCTTCCCAGGTGGAGAAGTTGAGGAACCACAGCGCGTATCCGACGACCTGACCGCCCCGTACGGCGACGTGGCCGAAGAGCGCGGGCTGGGGCGCGAAGAGGGCGGCCCGCAACTGCGGCTCGGTGAGGTGGCACTGCTCGGGCGCCCGCTCGAACTCGGCCAGCTCGTGCACCATCGTGACAACGGCCGGCACGTCGTCGGGACGCGCCGGCCGTATCGTGATCTCTGAGGGAGCTGGCGTCACGCCTGCTTGGTCTCCCAGAAAATCTTGGAGATCTCCTCGATCTTGCCCAGCAGCTCGTCGGCCTTGGCCGGGTCGGCCGAGCCCTTGGCGCCGGCTGCGCCCGCGAGCTTGGTGGCCTCGTTGAAGAGCTGGTGCAGGTGCGGGTACTTCTCGAAGTGCGGCGGCTTGAAGTAGTCGGTCCACAGCACCCACAGGTGGTGCTTGACCAGCTCGGCGCGCTGCTCCTTGATGATGAGGCAGCGCGTGCGGAACTCGGGGTCGGTGTTCGCCTGGTACTTCTCGGCGATCGCCTTCACCGACTCGGCCTCGATCCGCGCCTGCGCCGGGTCGTAGACGCCGCACGGCAGGTCGCAGTGGGCGCTTACTACCGTGCGCGGAGCAAGGATGCGTGGAAGTCGCATAAGGACCCTCCATGACGTTTGCGATGATCCGGGAAAGACCCTACTCCTCGTCCGACTGCCCCGAGCGGGAGAGGTGAAACACACATGGCATTCGCCGTACTCGTGCGGGGGCCGTCAATGGTGCCCACACTGCGCGACGGCGACGCGTTGATCGTGCGGCGCGGAGGCCGCGCGGTGCGCCCCGGCGACATCGTGGTGGCGAGATTCCGATCCCGCCCCGACCTGCTCGTGGTCAAGCGCGCGGTCCGCGCACAGGACGGCGGTTGGTGGATACACGGAGACAATGACCTGGTCAAGGATGATTCCCGGGCGTACGGGGTAGCAGACGTGGTGGGTCGGGTGGTGGTGCGCTACTGGCCCCGGCCGGGGTTTATGCTCAAGTTTCGGACCGGGTGACCCCCGCACCGCGCGCCGCCCCCTCGCGCACCCAACGTCGCGTGCAGAGCAGGGCGGGCCGCACCGTTCGACGCCAGGCGCGAGCGATGGATACACACGTGGGGAGTCATCGCATGTCACCGTCCTCTTCGGATCCCGTTTTCGAGCTGCACCGCGGCGGCAAGATGGCCGTCGCCGCCACCGTTCCGCTGACCAGCCGCGAGGATCTCTCGCTGGCGTACACACCCGGCGTGGCCCGGATGTGCGAGGCGATCGCGGCCGAGCCTGACCTGGCCGACGAGTACACCTGGGCCGGCCACACCGTCGCGGTCGTGACCGACGGCAGCGCCGTGCTGGGCCTGGGCAACATCGGACCGCGCGCCGCCATGCCGGTCATGGAGGGCAAGGCGGTGCTGTTCAAGCAGTTCGGCGGCGTTGACGCGGTGCCGATCTGTCTCGACACGCAGGATGTCGACCAGCTCGTCGCGGTCGTGACCGCGCTGGCGCCCTCGTTCGGCGGGATCAACCTGGAGGACATCTCGGCGCCCCGGTGCTTCGAGATCGAGCGACGGCTGGACGAGGCGCTGCCGATCCCGGTCTTCCACGACGACCAGCACGGGACGGCGATCGTGGTGCTCGCCGCGCTGCGCAACGCGATCACCCTGCTCGACCGGAAGATGGACGACCTGCGCGTGGTCGTGAGCGGCGCGGGCGCGGCCGGGGTCGCGGTGACCAAGATGCTGATCGCCGGTGGGGTCGACGCCGACCGGGTCGCGATCGCCGACTCGCGCGGCATCATCCACGGCGGGCGGAGCGACCTCACCCCGGTGAAGGCGGAGCTGGCGGCCACCACCAACGGTGCGTTCGGCCACGGGCCGGTCGTCACCGGAGGTATCGAGGAGGCACTGGCCGGCGCGGACGTGCTGATCGGCGTCTCCGGCGGTCAGATCCCGGAGCGGGCGGTGGCCGGCATGGCACCGGAGTCGATCGTCTTCGCGCTCGCCAACCCGACTCCCGAGGTGCACCCCGACGTCGCGTCCAAGTACGCGGCGCTGGTCGCCACCGGGCGCAGCGACTTCCCCAACCAGATCAACAACGTGCTGGCGTTCCCGGGCGTCTTCCGCGGCGCCCTCGACGCGCGGGCGACGACGATCACCGACGGCATGAAGGTGGCGGCGGCCGACGCCATCGCCGGCGTGGTGGTCGACGCGCTCCGGCCGGACGCGATCGTGCCCTCGCCGCTCGACCCGCGCGTCGCGCCGGCGGTGGCCGAGGCGGTGGCGGAAGCCGCCCGGCGTGACGGAGTGGCCCGCGCGTGACGGTTGTGGCCTCCGTCGCCCAGTGCGGCGGAGGCGTCCACCTGCCGCCACGCCTTTGCTAGCGTCACGATCATGCGTGCCGCCTACGCCTCCGCGTTCGACGACGACAACCCACTCGCCGTGCTCGGCGTGGGGGAGCGGCCCGAGCCGGCGCCGCCCGGCCCGGACTGGGTAACGGTCGAGGTCAGGGCCAGTTCGCTCAACCACCACGACCTCTGGTCGCTGCGTGGCGTGGGGCTCTCCGCGCAGCAGTTGCCGATGATCCTCGGCTGCGACGCGGCGGGCGTCGACCCGTCCGGCGCGGAGGTCGTGGTGTACCCGGTCATCGACGACCCGGGTGACCCGCGCGGCCACTCGATCCTCTCCGAGCGCTACCCCGGGACGCTGGCCGAGCGGGTCGCCGTACCCCGGGCCAACCTCGTGCCCCTGCCTGCCGGAGTGTCCTTCGCCGACGCCGCCTGCCTGCCGACGGCGTGGCTGACCGCGTACCGCATGCTCACCACGCGGGGCCGGGTCGGCGAGGGCGAGGCGGTGCTGGTGCAGGGCGCCGGCGGCGGTGTGGCGACCGCGGCGGTGGTGCTGGCGGCGGCCCTCGGCAAGCGGGTCTACGCCACGAGCCGCGACGCGGCCAAGCGCGAGCGGATCGCCGAGCTCGGCGCCACCGCGCTGGAGCCCGGCGCGCGCCTGCCCGAGCGGGTCGACGTGGTGATCGAGACGGTGGGCGCGGCGACGTTCGACCACTCGCTCAAGTCCACCGCGCCCGGCGGTCGCATCGTGGTCTCCGGCGCCACGTCCGGCCACGAGCCCAAGGTCAACCTGCGTCGTGTCTTCGCGATGCAGTTGGAGATCCTCGGCACATCCATGGGTACCCCCGACGAGCTTGCCGGCCTGCTCGCCCTCTGCCAGGAGCGGGGCATCCGACCGGTGGTCGACAGCGTCCATCCGTTTTCGTCGGTGGAGGAGGCGTTTGCCCGCCTCCACTCCGGCGAGGTCTTCGGCAAGGTGGTCGTCGACCACACGCGCTAGCCGCGCGTACGGTGGCGGGGCCGCTCATCCGAGCTGGTTGTCGAGGCGGGCGAGCCCGGACGCCCCCGCGTCCTGAGGCAGCCGGCGCTTGGCGTCCGCGTCCTGGTAGAGCGACCAGCGCCAGAAGTCGAGTGTCGCGCCGGCCACCACGTCGTACGCCCGGTTGCCCGTGTCCAGCAGCGTCTGCCCGTGATCGCCGCCGGGCAGCGTGAGGAACGCCTTCGGCCACGGCACGCTGTCGTAGGCGGCCTTGCCCGAGGCGTACGAGACGACCGAGTCCCGCTCGCCGTGTACGAACAGCAGCGGCGCCGGCGGTCCGGTGAAGCCGAGGCCCACGCCCAGCGCGCTGCCGGCGAGCACGATGCCCGCGTCGAGGCGCTCGTCCCGGGCGACGCTGAAGAGGCCGACCGTGGTGATGCCGCCCGCCGAGTGCCCCGCCGCGGCGACGTGGTCGGTGGCCAGCCGCCCGCGCAGCACGTCGCCGGCCCGCCGGTCGAGCGCGAGGACCTGGGTAAGTACGTACGAGGCGTCGGCCGGCTGGTTGATCACGTCGAGCGCGTCGAACCGTTCGGCGTCGCGGCTGGTGTGCGGGTACACGGGCGCGGCGACCACGAACCCGGCCGACGCCCAGTCCGCCAGCAGCGGCGCGTAGTCGGCCGGGCGACCCTTCAGCCCGTGGCTGAAGAGGATCACCGGGAAGCGGCCGGTGGCGGCGTCGGGGTACCAGATGGTCACCGGAAGCGGGCGGCCCTCCCGGTTGAGGCTGAGCTGCCGGGTCTCGACGCCGAACGTCTCGGCCGGGGCCCGACCGGTCGCGGCCGGCGCGGGCGCCGTCGTCGTCGGTGCCGGCGTGCCCGTCGGCGATGGTGCCGGAGTGCTCGCCGGTCGCGGCAGGGACACCGAGCAGCCGGCGAGGAGAAGCACCGCGACGAGCAGGGCAGTACACCTAGCGCGCAACGACGCCTCCCGCGCCCACCAGCCGGACCAGGTCGGGCAGCACCGTGCCGAGCGGCGCGTCGAGCGTGAGCGTGGCGTATCCGTCGCCGCGCGTCACGCCGCGGTTGACGATCGCGACCGGGATGCCCAGCTTCGCCGCTCGCAGTACGAACCGCCGGCCGGACATGACCGTCAACGACGAGCCGAGTACGAGCAGGAGCCGGGCGTCCTCCACCAGCGCGAAGCTCGCGTCGACCCGCGGCCGCGGCACCGTCTCGCCGAAGAAGACCACGTCCGGCTTGAGCGTGCCCCGCCCGCAGGCGCGGCAGCCGACCAGCCGGAACCGCTCCACGGCCGCCTCGGGCAGGTCGACGTCGCCGTCCGGATTGACCGCGATCACCTGGGCGTGGAACTCGGGGTTGACCAGGCGCAGTCGCCGGTCGAGGTCGTCGCGCCCGGTGCCGTCGCCGCAGTCGAGGCAGATCACCCGGTCGAGGTTGCCGTGCAGCTCGATCACCTCGGCGCAGCCGCCCGCCTGGTGCAGGCCGTCGACGTTCTGCGTGATCACGCCGCGCAGCAGCCCGCCGGCATGGAGGTCGGCGACCGCCCGGTGCCCGGAGTTGGGCGCGGCGCGGGCGATCGTGCGCCAGCCGACGTGGCTGCGTGCCCAGTACCGGCGGCGGGCGGCCGGGTCGCCCGTGAAGGTCTGGTAGGTCATCGGGGCGCGCCGGACCTGCGCGCCGTCCGGTCCTCGATAGTCCGGAATGCCGGAGTCGGTGGAGAGCCCCGCGCCGGTCAGGACGGCGACGCCACCTTCCGCGACCATCTCGGCCAGCCGCTCGGTCCCGTCGATCACCCATCCATGGTGCCTCAGCGTCCGCGCGCCCCGCCCCGCTTCGCGGCGCCTGGTCAGCGACCTCGGCGAGCCTGGCCGAACATCGCGGGCCGGGGCGAGCCGTAGAGCGTCCACCGGAGGAAGTCGAGCGTGGTCGCCACCACCTCGGCGAACCCGGGCCGCCCCGGGCTCAGGTAGGCACCGTGGTCTTGCCCGGGCAGCGCGAGGAACGCCTTCGGCCAGTGCACCCGGTCGTACGCCGCGCGGGCCGCCTCGATCGGCACGGTCGGGTCGTCGGTGCCGTGCACGAAGAGCATCGCGGCCGGCGCACCGGCGAACGCGCCGGCCATCCCCGCCCCGGCGATCACGATGCCGCCGCGCAGCCGCCGGTCGTGGCCGGCGGTGAAGAGCCCGGCCGTGGTGTAGCCGCCGGCCGAGTGCCCCGCAGCGCCGATCCGCCCGCCGTCGAGCCGGCCGGCGAACGCGGCGAGCGCCAGCACCTTGCGCACCACGTACCACGCGTCGGCGGGCTGGTTGCGCACGTCGGCACGGCTGAAGCGGGGGGCGCCCTCGCGGGTCCGGGGGTAGGCGGGCGCGGCGACCACGAAGCCGGCCGAGACCCAGCGGCTGATGATCTCGGCATGGTACGCGGGGAGGCTGTGCAGCCCGTGGCTGTAGATCACGAGCGGGAAGCGCCCGGCCGCGACCGGAGCGTCCCGGCCGGCCTGTACCGCCGGGTACCAGATGGTGGTGGGCAGCGGGCGGGCCGGCCCCCGGCTGAGCGCGATCATGCGGACCCCGACCGGAAACGGCACCTCCGGAGGAGGCACGTAGGAAGCCACATAAGTAGCGGCGTGTGGCGCCGAAACGCCACACGCCGCCGAAGCGAGCAGCAGGACCACGCCGACGAGCCCCGCTGTGAACCGCTTCATGTTTTGACGGTACGGACGGACCGCCGTACGGGGGCCGGCTTTCCGGTTCCCGTACGGCGGCCGTCAGGACGCAGTTCAGTTGTGCGAAAGGCGCGGCAGCCAGCCGAGCCAGCGCGGCAGGTACCAGTTGCGCTCTCCGAGCAGGGCCATCACGGAGGGGAGGAGCACCGCCCGCACGATCGTGGCGTCGATCAGCACCGCGATCGCGAGCCCGAAGCCCATCTCCTTCATCGCGGTCAACGGGGCGGTGGTGAAGAGCGCGAAGACCGCCACCATGACCACCGCGGCGCTGGTGATCACGCCGGCCGTGCTCTGGATGCCGCGCGAGACGGCGAGCTTGGTCGGCCAGCCCCGGTCGTACCCCTCGCGGATCCGGCTCAGCACGAACACGTGGTAGTCCATCGAGAGGCCGAACAGGATCACGAAGAGGAACAGCGGGATCCAGCTCGTGATCGTGCCGCGTTCCTGGAAGTCCATCAGCCCCGAGCCCCAGCCGTGCTGGAACGCGAGCACCAGGGCGCCGTACGCGGCGGCGACCGAGAGCAGGTTGAGCACGATCGCGGTCACCGCCACCACGACCGACCGGAACGAGACCAGGAGCAGGACGAACGCCAGCCCGAGCACGAACGCGAAGACCAGCGGGACGCTCCGGGTGAGCGCGTGGTTGAAGTCGACCGACTGGGCCGCCCCGCCGGTGACCGCCACCTCGGCGCCGTCGACGCTGCCGAGCGAGCCGGGGATGACGTCGTCCCGCAGCGTGCGTACCGCGTCTTCGGAGACCTTGTCGGTACCCGTGCCGGAGAGCCCGATGCCCACGCGGGCGACGGTCCGGTCGGGGTTGACCTCGACGGTGATCGGCTCGTGCAGTTGGCCGGTGGCCAGCGCCTTGACCTTGAAGTCGGCGATCGCCGCGGTGACCGCGGGGCCGGTGACGTCGGGCGCCTTGATTACCACGGTGGCGGGGTCGGCGCCGCCGGGGAAGGCGGCCTGGACCTGGTCGTACGTCTTGATCGCGGCCTTGTCGTGCTTGACCCCCTCGATGCCGTCCGAGGCGGGCCGCATGCCCAGCGCCGGCAGCGCCAGCGCGATCAGCGCGCCCGCCGCGAGCGCCGCGGAGATGCCGGGGCGGCGCAGCACGACGCGGAGTACGAAGCGCCAGAACCGGCCGTTGGACTGCCGCCGGTACAGGCCCGGGATGCGGCCGAGGTCGACCCGGTCACCGAGCTTGGCGAGGATCGCCGGGAGCACCGTCAGCGAGCCGATGGCCGCGACCGCGACGACGAGGATCGTACCGGTGGCGAGGCTGATGAACGTGGTGTCCTGGGTCAGGAACATGCCGGACATCGCGATGACAACGGTGATCGCCGAGATCAGCACCGATCGCCCGGAAGTGGCGGCGGCGGTGGCGAGCGCCTGCTCGGGGCTGGCGCCGGCGGCCCGCTCCTCGCGTTCCCGACGGATGTAGAAGAGGCAGTAGTCGACGCCGACGGCGAGGCCCATCAGCAGCATCAGGTGGGTGACGGTGGTGTCCGCCGGGAAGAGGCGCGAACTCGCCGCGAGCAGGCCGAGCGACGCCAGGAACGCGGTGACCGCCAGGCCCAGCGGGATCACGGCGGCCAGCAGCGCGCCGAACGCCACGAGCAGGATGCCGAGCGTCACCGGGAGGGAGAGCATCGACATCGTGGCGAGCGCGCCTTCGACCTGCGAGTCGATCGCCTCGTCGACGCTGACCTCGCCGGTCTGCGCGATCATCAGGTCGGGATGCCGCTCCTGCACGCCGCTCACCGCGTCGTGCACCGGTTCGATCCGGTCGGCGGCCGTCTCCGGGTCGCCCTTCATGGCGAACGTGACCAGCGCCGACCGCCCGTCCTCGGAGACCGCGTCGGTGTTGACGTTCTCCACCTGCCCGGTGGCCTCGACGGCGGCGGCGACGTCGCGGACCGCGGTCTGGAACTCGATCGAGTCGGCGGTGAGCGTGCCGCTCTGCACGATCACCATCTCGCCGGCCCGATCCGGGAAGCCGGCCGCGTCGATGATCTGTTGGGCCCGCTTGGATTCGCCGTTGCCGTAGTCGCTGTCCTCGGCGCCGATCGTGCCGATCACGGCGCTGAGCGCGGTTGCCACGACCACGAAGAGGAGCCAGCCGACAATCGCCGTGGCCCGGTGCCGCGCGCTGAAGCGGGCGATGGTGGCGGCCAGGTTGCGCGGCCGCCGGTGACTGGTCAGGTTTTCGTCCGGCCTGATGGCGGGCGGTCGCAACATGGATGTGGTCATGCCGATGACGCTATGAGCGGGGCTGATCCACTTCGATCCAGCGCGCACCCCACTTTCCGGTGGGGCACACCGCGCCTTCGTGGTAGGGGCAGCCCTACCACGCTATGGTCATGGCCATGTCTGACGAGTACGTGGACCCGAGTGGCAATACGGAGGCGTTCCGTTCCTTCGCACAGAACGCGGACGCGGACGCGGCGCCATCCCGCCTGCCGTTGATTGTCGGCATCGCGGTGCTGGCGGTCATCCTGATCGCACTAGTGGCTTACCTGGCCGTCGGCTGACGCGCCCCCGCCGGAGATCACACCGCGCGCCTGCACGGCGATCTCCAGCTCTTCGTCGGTCGGCACCACGCAGACCGTGACCGGCGCACCGTCCGGCGAGATGATCCCCTCGCGCACGCCTTCGTTGCGCTTCGCGTCGACCTCGATGCCCAGCCGCGCCATTCCGGCCAGGGACTCGGCACGCACCGCCGCCGCCCGCTCGCCCACCCCGGCGGTGAAGGTGATCGCGTCCAGCCGTCCCAGCAGCGCGTAGTACGCGCCGACGTACTCCTTGATCCGCTGGCAGTACACGGCCAGGGCGAGCGTCGCGGCCGGGTCGCCGGCGGCGCGTCGGCTCAGCACCTCGCGCATGTCGCCGGCGCCGGCCAGCCCTTTCAGGCCGCTGCGGTGGTTGAGCAGGTCGTCGAGGTCGTCCACGCGCAGCCCGGCGGTGCGGGCCAGGTAGATCAGCGCGCCCGGGTCGATGTCACCCGAACGAGTGCCCATCACCAGTCCTTCGAGTGGCGTTAGTCCCATCGAGGTGGCGACCGACCGTCCACCCTCGACAGCGCACGCGCTGGCCCCGTTGCCCAGGTGCAGCGTGATCGTGTTGACCGTCTCCAATGGACGCCCGAGGAGGGCGGCGGTGCGGCGCGAGACGTACGCGTGCGAGGTGCCGTGGAAGCCGTACCGGTGTACGCCGTGCTGCCGCGCCAGCTCGGCGTCGATCGCGTACGTGGCCGCCTCCGGCGGCAGCGTGCGGTGGAACGCGGTGTCGAAGACCGCCACCTGCGGCACACCGGGCAGCAGTTTGCGCGCCACCTCGATGCCGGCCAGGTTTGCCGGATTGTGCAGTGGCGCCAGCGGGATCAGCTCGCGTACGGCGTCGACGACCTCGTCGGTCACCAGAGCCGGCTCGCTGAACCGCAGTCCACCGTGGACGACCCGGTGCCCCACACCGTCGAGCCCGGACAGGTCGAGCCGCCGGGTCACCTCGGCCAGTGCCGCGTCGTGGTCGGTGACCCGCTCGACGATTCCCTTGTCTACGACCGTGTCGCCGTCGTACAGCCGGTACTTGACCGACGACGAGCCGCTGTTGAGCACCAGGATCTTCATGACGCCGCCTGGATCGCCGTGATCGCCACGGTGTTGACGATGTCCTTGACCGTGGCGCCCCGGCTCAGGTCGTTGACCGGCCGCCGCAGCCCCTGCATGACCGGGCCGACCGCCACCGCGCCGGCCGACCGCTGCACCGCCTTGTACGTGTTGTTGCCGGTGTTGAGGTCCGGGAAGATGAAGACCGTGGCGTAGCCGGCGACCGTGCTGCCGGGCAGCTTGGTGCGGGCCACGTTCGGGTCGATCGCCGCGTCGTACTGGATCGGCCCCTCCACGGGCAGATCGGGGCGGCGCTCCCGGACCAGCGCGGTGGCCGCCGCGACCTTCTCCACGTCGGCGCCGGTGCCGGACGCGCCGGTGGAGTACGACAGCATCGCGACCCGCGGCTCGATGCCGAACCGCGCGGCGGTCTCGGCCGACGACAGCGCGATGTCGGCGAGCTGGGCGGCGTCGGGGTCGGGGTTGACGGCGCAGTCGCCGTAGACGAGCACGCGGTCGGCGAGCAGCATCAGGAAGACGCTGGAGGCGACCGACACGCCCGGCACGGTCTTGATGATCTCGAACGCCGGCCGGATCGTCGCCGCGGTCGTGTGCGTGGCGCCGGAGACCATGCCGTCCGCCCGCCCGGTGTGCACCATCATCGTGCCGAAGTAGCTGACGTCGCGCACCACGTCGCGGGCCAGGTCGAGCGTGACGCCCTTGTGGCTGCGCAGCTTCGCGTACGCCGCCGCGAACTCGTCCAGCCACGGGCTCGCCGCCGGGTCGACGACCGACGCGCCGTCGATGGCGAGCCCGAGGTCCTTGGCCTTGCGGGCGATCTCGTCCGGGTCGCCGAGCAGCGTGAGACCGGCGACGCCCCGGCGCAGCAGCGTCTCGGTGGCGCGCAGGATCCGCTCCTCGGACCCCTCCGGCAGCACCAGGTGGCGGCGGACCAGCCGGGCGCGGTCGATCAGCTCGTACTCGAACATCAGCGGCGTCATCCGGGGCGCCCGCGCCACGTCCAGCCGCCGCATCAGCTCCTCGCTGTCCACACTGGACTCGAACGCGCCGATCGCCGCCTCCACCTTGCGCGGGCTGGCTGCGGAGGGGCGCCCCTCGATCCGCCCGACCGACTCGACCGTGTGGTAGCTGTCGGCCGCCACCGAGAGCACCGCCAGCCCGGCGCCGAGCGACTCCACGAGGCGCATCGCGCGCGGATCGGGCCGTACGCCGAGCGTCAGCACCACGCCGGCGATGGCGGGGGAGCCCGCGGCCCGGGCCGCACCGGCCGCGACCAGCAGGTCGTCGCGGTCGCCCGGCATGATCAGCAGGCATCCGTCGGTCAGGTGCCCGAGGACGAGCGGCACGTGCGCGGCGCCGACCACGAAGTCGAGCACGTCCCGGTCGAGCGCGGCGTCGTCGCCGGCCAGCCGGGTCGCGCCGAGTGCCGCCGCCACCTCGGCCACGGTCGGCGCCGAGACGGTCGGGACCTCGGGGATCGCGTACGCCGGCACGGGCAGCTCCGGCATCACCGTGCCGGGCGGCACGCGGTTGGCGATCACGGCCAGCACCGTCGCGCCCAGGTCGCGCAGGCTGTGGTATCCGCCACCGGCCGCCGCCGCGATCTCCGCCGGCTCCCGCTCCAGCCCGTCGACCACCGCCACGACCACGCTGCCGAACTCGTTGGCCAGCCGCGCGTTGAATGCCATCTCGTCGGTCTCGTCGTCGGCCCGCAGCCCGTTGCCGACGATCACCATCGCCTCGTGGCGCCGCTCCACCTCGCGGTAGCGCCCCACGATCAGCGCGATCAGCTCCTCCCGCCGCCCGCTGGTGAGCAGCTCACCCGCTTCGGCGTACGTCGCGCCGTACAGCTCCTCGTACGGGTCGCCGATCCGGTAGCGCTCGCGGAGAAGATCGAGGATCGGGTCGTGGCCGGTGGTCTCACTCCCCGCGGGGGAGCCTGCCGGCCCGGGGGCGAGTGGGCGGAACACACCGATCCCCTCGACCTGGCGGGACAGCAGCTCGGCCAGCCCGAGCGCGATCGTCGACTTGCCGCCGCCCGGGCCGAGGCCGGCGACGTAGACGCTTCGTGTCACCGCCCCAGTCTGTCGGGTCGGCCTGACCGCCCGCGCGCCGGCCAGGAAAAACTACCTCGGCGAGGTGCCGGACCGGCCGGTCGCTACGCCGTCGGGTCCATGCGCAGGTCGAGCTCGATGGACGTGCCGGACGAGGCCGGTGCCCCGGCGATCGGCATCGGCGGCCCGACCCGGTAGCCCTGCGCGAAGTCGACGCCGAAGCCGCGCAGCAGCTCGATGGTGGCGTCGTCCTTCACGTACTCGGCGGCGGTCAGCACGCCGTGCGCCTGGCACGCCTCCACAATGGAGCGCACCAGCGCCTGGTCGGTGGGGGAGTTGACGATGTCGCTGATGAACGTACCGTCGATCTTCACGAGGTCGATCGGAAACGCCTTGAGGTAGATCAGCGAGCTGTAGGCCGTGCCGAAGTCGTCGAGCGCGAGCTGGCAGCCGAGTTCGCGGATCGCGCGGGCGAAGTGCAGCGCGCCGGAGCGGTTGTCGATTCGCGCGGTCTCGGTGATCTCGAAGGTGATCCGGCGCGGGTCGACGTCGTGCTTGTCGAGCAGGTCGTGTACGCGGCCGAGCAGCCCCGGCTCGCCGAGCGACCGCCCGGAGACGTTGATCTGGTAGTGCGGCGTCGGCGGCCCCTGCGCGATCAGCTCGAACGCGTTGTCCATCACCCACAGGTCGATCGGCAGCGTCTCGTCGACCCGCTCGGCGATGTCGAGCAGCGCCGAGGGCGGCACCGGGTTGCCCGCGTCGTTGAGCGGCCGGAGCAGGATCTCCTGGCGGGTGATCTGGTTGAGCCGCAGGTCGAGGATCGGCTGCGTGTACAGCGTGAAGCCGTTGCCCGCGACGGCCGCGCGCACGCGCGTGCGCCAGGTCTCCTGGCGCTCGTCGGCCGGGGCTGGCCGGGGGAACGCCTTGAGGACCGCGCCGGTCTCCTTCGCGTGGCGCCAGGCCGACTCGGCGTCGATGAGCAGGTCGATGCTGCTGCTCTCGTCGTGCGCCTCGAAGCGGACCAGGCCGCCCCAGGCGTCGACGCGGGCGCCGTGCGGGCCGGCGACGAAGAGCTGGTCGCGGAGCTTCTCGACCATCGTCTCGGCGAGCGAGGTGGCCGGCCGCAGACCGGTGTCTGGCATGAGCACGCCGAGCTGGCCCGGCCCGAGCAGGCCGCAGATGTCGGTGCGGCGGGCCAGCGTCATGACGAAGTTGGCGATCACCTCCGACAGCCGCTCGGGCTCGATGCCCCCCTGCGGCTCGGTGGCGACGACGAGCAGTACGCCGCTGCCGGTGCGGCGCGCGCGGTCGATCTCGTCGGTGAACCCGCCGCGGGTGCGCAGGCCGTTGCCGGGGGTGAGGTTGCCCGACTCGCGCTCGACGATCGCCCGCCGGCGCGCCCGCCGCTCGCGCTCCCGCCGGGCCAGCTCCAGCTCGGTGACGTCCTGCGCGGTGCCGATGATCCCCTGGGGCGTGCCGTCGGCGCCGGTGAGGATCTCGATGTAGCAGTGGACCCAGCGCGTGATCCCGCCGGGCCGGATGACCCGGCAGGTCAGCTCGCTGGCGGACAGCTCGCGCCAGGCCGAGGCCGCCGCCCTGCGGACGCGGCGGGCGTCGTCGGGATGGATCAGCCGGTAGAGCGTCTCCACGCACGGACGGACCACGCCGGGCGGCCATCCGAAGATCAGCGACATCTCGTCCGACCAGGCCATCTCCCCGGTCGCCGCATCCCACCGCACGGTGCCCTGCTTTGCGACCTGTGCGGCCCGGGTGATCCGGGGCACCTCGCCCGTGTCGCCGCGCAGCGGGTCGTGCAGGTCGACATCGCCGACCAGGTCGCGGCCGTCGGCCTTGGCCCGCGCGTACTGCTGCTGGACCCAGCGCGTGTTGCGGCTGGCGCTGGCCCGCTCGAAGGCGGTGGGCTTGTGGCTGGCGGCGAGGGCCAGGATGTCGTCGAGGTCCACCGTCACCGCTCTCGGTCGGGCGAGGTGAACCCCGCCTCCTCGGCGATCTCGCGCAGGCGCCGGCGGGCCGCGGACTTGTACGACCGGACGGTGTTGTCGGCCATGCCGAGGATCCGCGCGACCTCCGGGTCGCTCCAGCCCTCGAAGAAGAGCGCGAACACGGCCGCCTGGCGGGGCGGGATGCGGCGCAGCCACTCGAGGAGCTGCTCCTGCGCCTCCCGTGAGTCGGTGGGCGGTGCCACGAGACGTTCGATCGGCACCTCGTCGAGCGGTGCGGCCGCCTCCCGGCGCTGGCGTGCCCGCTGGTTGAGCAGCTTGTACCGGGCCGTCTTGTACATCCAGGCCAGCGGCTTCTCGTAGCCGCTGATCTCCTCCCACTTGTCCCGGGCCGTGATGAACGTTTCCTGCACGGCCTCCTGGACCAGCTCGCGGTCACCGCACTGGCTCCGGAGGAACCGCTCGACCGCGACGATGTTGTCTTTGCAGAACTGCTCGAACGAAGCCTCCAGCTCGACCAGCCGCTGTTCGGCGGCGGTCGTGCTGGGCTCGACTACGGTCACGCCGCTTCCACCTCGTCGGATCCGCGCGCTGACACGCTGGTTCCCCCAAGCGTCAAAAGATTGATCATCGTTCGCTCCCCGCCCCTCATGGTCCCGCATATCACTGTCGGTAGGAGTTGGTTGAGAGGTGCGTTGAGCGGCACAACTTCCCTACAAGATCGGTGGTCATGCGTACTACCAGGGGTCATTAGGCTGAACGGCCAAACTAGACAGTACGAACGGTCGATAGTGGAGCTAGCGATGAACCATTACGGAATGTAGCCGCAGGCACACGCTTGGTCCTATGTGGTCAAACAGCTGGGTTGGGCCGCCCGTGCCCATCAAAATTTTTACGCTCGCTCTTGACGTGACCCGCTCGTCAATCGTAATTTTCTTCATCACTAGGCAACGATGAAAGGAATTACGGTGGCGGTGCAGACCCAGGGCGTCATCGGGCGGCTCCGGATGGAGCTGTCCTCGCTCCCCGACGCGCTCCAGCGCGTGGCGGAGCAGATCCTGGACGACCCGGCCGTGGCGGCGCAGGCGTCCATCGTGGACCTTGCCGAGCGGGCCGGCACCTCCACCGCGACGATCACGCGCTTCTGCCGCGTGCTGGGCTTCCGGGGCTACGCGGCGCTGCGGGTCGCGCTGGCCGCCGAGATCGGTCGGCAGGAGCAGGCCCGATGGGACACCGACATCGATCGCGAGATCGAGCCCGGCGACCCGCTCGACCGGGTCCTCGGCGTCATCGCCAGCGCCGACTCCCGGGCCATCCAGGAGACCGCGGCCGGTCTCGACCTCGACCAGGTCGCCCGGGTCGCCGACGCGATCGCCACCGCCGGCCGCGTGGAGCTTTTCGGGCTCGGCAGCAGCGGCACCGCGGCCCGCGAGATGGCCTTCCGGCTGGAGCGGATCCGCATCCCGGTGTGGTACCGGGAGGACGCGCACAAGGCACTGACCAACGCCGCCCTCCTCGGTCCCGGCGACGTCGCGATCGCCCTGTCGCACGGCGGGCGCACGCGCGAGGTGATCGAGATGCTCGCCGAGGCCGCCTCCCAGGGGGCGCTGACCGTGGCGGTCACCTCGTTCGAGCGGTCGCCGCTGGGCGAGACGGCCGACATCACGCTGACCACGGCAGTGCACGAGACGACGTTCCGGGTCGCGGCGCTCTCCGCGCTGCACTCCCAACTCGTCGCGCTCGACCTCATCTACGTCGCGGTGGCCCAGCGCACCTACGAGCGCACCACCGAGGCGTTCGAAGTGACCGCCCGCGCGGTCGAGGCACACCGGCTGCGCGACGAGCCCGGCACACGCCGCCGTCGCGGCTGACTCCACCGACCGACACGGAGGACAGATGACCGCCCAGGCGTACCTCTCGATGATCACTGAGCTCGTGGCCAAGGTCGGCACCAGCCAGGCGGACGGCGTCAAGAGCGCCGCGACCCTGATCACCACCGCCCTGGACCGCGGGGGCGTCGTGCAGGCGTTCGGCTCCGGCCACTCCGAGGCACTCGCCATGGAGATCGCCGGACGGGCCGGCGGGCTCGTGCCGACCAACCGCATCGCGCTCCGGGACATCGTGCTGTACGGCGGGCAGCCGCGGGCGGTACTCGAGGATCCTGGCCTGGAGCGCGACCCCACGGTCGCCCGGCGTCTCTACGACCTGGCTCCGGTCGACCCCCGCGATGTCTTCGTGATCGGTTCCAACTCCGGCGTCAACGGTGTCGTCGTCGAGCTGGCGCTGCTGGTCAAGGAGCGCGGGCACGGCCTGATCGCGGTGACCTCGCTGGAGCACAGCGGGCGCGTGCCCGCACCGCACCCCTCCGGCAAGCGCCTGCGCGACCTCGCCGACGTGGTGCTCGACAACGGCGCGCCGTACGGGGACGTGGCCCTGCCCGGCCAGGTCGGCGCGGTCTCTTCGGTCACCGCGGCGGTGCTGGCGCAGATGGTCGTCGCCGAGGTGGTCGCCCGCCTGGCCGAGGCGGGGCAGACGCCTCCCATCTACCTGTCCGCCAACATCCCCGGCGGGCACGAGCACAACCAGCTCCTCGAAGCGCGGTACGTCGGCCGCATCCGGCGCACCGCGTAACCGCTTCGGCATCCCCATCGCGGCCGCGTCCGGCGGACCGCCAGCCCGCCGTGCTCATCGGCGGATCCCCCATACCCGCCGGCCCGGGTCCGGCGAGACCGCACAGCCCTCGAAGGGAGGCACACCGTGAACGCACATCCCACCAGACGCACGCTCCTGCTCGGGACGGTCGCGGCGGCGGCGCTCAGCGCCTGCGCCACGAGCGGCGCCGACGACGACGATACGAGTGCCAAGGGCACCACCACGGCCGAGAACCCGCTCGGCGCGCCGGAGGACGCCCCGCTGGAGGTGGTCGTCTTCAAGGGCGGCTACGGCGACCAGTACGCCATCGAGGCCGGCACGCTCTACGAGCAGCGCTTTCCCAAGGCCACTGTGGACCACAAGGGCATCCAGCGGGTCGGCGAGGTGCTCCAGCCGAGGTTCATCTCGGACGACCCGCCGGACGTCGTGGACAACAGCGGCGCCGGCCGGCTCGACCTGGTCACGCTCGTGTCGTCCGGCAAGCTCACCGACCTCAATGAGCTGCTCGACGCGCCGAGCCTGGACGACCCGTCGAAGAAGGTGCGCGACACGCTCATGCCCGGCGTGATCGAGGAGGGCACGTTCGACGGGAAGGTGCTCGTGCTCAACTACTCCTCGGTCCTCTGGGGGATCTGGTACTCCAAGTCGCTCTTCGCCAAGCACGGCTGGACGTACCCGACCACCTGGGCCGACATGCTCGCCCTCGGCGACGAGATCAAGAAGGCCGGCATCGCGCCGTGGACCTGGCAGGGCAAGTTCCCCGAGTACATGAACGACCCGCTGGTGTCGCTCGCGGCCAAGGCCGGCGGGCACGAGCTGGTCAAGTCGGTGGACAACCTGGAGCCGGGCATCTGGAAGAGCCCTTCGATGCTCGCCGCGGCCGACGCCGTCTACCAACTCGCCGCGCGCGGCCACATCATGGCCGGCTCCGAAGCGCTCTCGCACACCGAGGCGCAGAACGCGTGGAGCAAGGGGCAGGCCGCGTTCATCCCCTGCGGCTCCTGGTTGGAGGGTGAGCAGCAGCAGGTCACGCCGGCCGGCTTCGACATGGTGCTGGGCACCGTGCCCGCGCTGACCGCCGGCGACAAGCTCCCGGCCGGTGCGGTGATGGCGGCCAGCAGCGAGTCGTTCCTCGTACCCGCCAAGGCTGGCAACGCCCGCGGCGGCCTGGAGTACCTACGGATCCTCTTCTCCCAGAAGGTGGCCCGCGGCTTCGCGCAGAACTCCAAGGCGCTGCCGGTCGTCGCCGGCTCCACCGACGGGCTGACGCTGACCAGCGGGCTCGCCTCGACGGCGGAGACCGCGAAGGCGGCCGGCGCCAACATGTTCGGGTACCGCTTCCGCACCTGGTACCCACCGCTCGCCAAGGCCCTCGACGACGCCACCGGGGAGCTGCTCACCAAGCGGCTCACGCCGGACAGGTGGGCGGAGCGCGTGCAGAAGGCGGCCGACGGTGTCGCCGCCGACTCCTCGGTCACCAAGCACAAGCGCTGAGCGCGGGAGGGTGACCCATGCGGCACGGCCGGTACCGGTTTCTGGCCGGGGCGATGCTCCCGCCCCTGCTGCTGTACGCCGTCTTCGTCGTGTCGCCGTACGCGCAGGCCTTCTATCTGGCCTTCACCGACTTCAACGGCGTGTCCAGCGAGGTGAACATCGTCGGGCTGGACAACTTCGCCCGGCTCTGGAGTGACCCGCTGTTCCTGTCGGCGTTGCGCCACAACGGCCTGATGCTCGTGGTCGTGCCGCTGGTCACCATCGCGCTGGCCCTCTTCTTCGCCGCCTCCACGCGGGGCAGCCGCCTCCTGCGGGCGTACCGCGTGGTGTACTTCTTCCCCCAACTCCTGTCGGTCGCCATCATCGCGGTGCTGTGGCAGTTCGTGTACACGCCCAACAGCGGGCTGCTCAACGGCTTTCTCGACCGCGTCGGACTGTCCACGCTGGAGCGTTCGTGGCTGGCCGAGCCGCGGTTGGCGCTCTGGTGCGTGATGGCGGCGGTCATCTGGTCGGCGGTCGGCTTCTACGTCGTGCTCTTCGCGGCGGCGATCGAGTCGATCCCGGCGGACATCACCGAGGCGGCGCTGATCGACGGCGCCGGGCCGTTAACGCTCTTCCGGCGGATCACGCTCCCGCTCGTGTGGGACAGCGTGCAGGTCGCCTTCGTCTACCTGGGGATCATCGCGCTCGACGGCTTCGCGCTCGTGCAGATCATGACCGTGGGGCCGGGCGGGCCGGACAACAGCACCGAGGTGATGGGGCTCTCGCTCTACCGCAACGCCTTCACGTACGGCAAGTACGGCTACGCGTCGGCGATGGGCGTCGCGCTCTTCTTCCTCACCCTCACGCTCGTCCTGCTGATGCTCCGCGTGACAAGGCGCGAGCGGGTGGAGATGGCATGAAGACAAGTCGCCTCGTACACGTGGTGCTGCTCGTCTGGGCGCTGCTGGTCACGCTCCCTCTACTGTGGGCGTTCGTCTCCTCGCTCAAGACCGACGAGGAGATCTTCGACAGCCCGTGGTCGCTGCCGGCCACGCCACAGTTCGACAACTGGGCCCGCGCCTGGGCCGAGGCGTCGATCGGCCGCTACCTGTTCAACACCGTGGTCGTGGTCGGCGGCGCGCTCCTCCTCACCATGCTCTTCGGCGCGCTCGTCGCGTACTGCCTGGCCCGCTATCCCTTCCCGGGCAACCGGGTCATCTACTACACCCTGGTCGCCGGGATGCTCTTTCCGGTCTTCCTGGCGCTCGTACCGCTCTTCTTCGTGGTCGACCAACTGGGCATGCTCGGCAGCTACCACGGGCTGATCCTCGTGTACGCCACGTACGCCCTCCCGTTCACCGTCTTCTTCCTGCACGCGTTCTTCCGTACCCTGCCGACCGCCGTCGCCGAAGCGGCGTTCCTGGACGGGTGCTCACACGCCGCGGTGTTCTTCCGCATCATGCTGCCGATGGCCCGCCCCGGGCTGGTCAGCGTGGGCATCTTCAACTTCCTCGGCCTGTGGAACCAGTACCTCCTACCGCTCGTGCTCAACCCGGATCCCGACCGGTACGTCCTGGCCCAGGGACTCGCCTCCCTCGCTGTCAGCCAGGGCTATCGCAGCGACTGGAGCGGCCTGTTCGCGGGTCTCGTCATCGCGATCCTGCCCGTCCTGGTCGCGTACATCCTGTTCCAGCGCCAGATCCGCGACGGCCTCACCGCCGGCGCGGTGAAGTGACGCGCCTTCCCCCAGAGTGTGTCCCCAAGAAAGGAGCACGCCGTGAAACGCCTCACCGCTGGTCTCGCCGCGACCGCGGCCGTACTCGCCACGGGCACCGTCGCCGCAGTGGCGAGCAGCAGCCCCGCCGTCGCCCTCGCCCCCTGCCAAGTGCTCTTCGACGACTTCAACTACAGCGGACCGGCTGACCCACTGATCAGTCAGCGGGGCTGGACGGTGCGTACCAACGCCGGCGGCCCGGGCGTGCCCGGCGCCTCCTGGCCGGCCTCCAACATCTCGTTCCCCACAGTGGACGGCGCCAAGTCGCTCCAGCTCCAGGCATCCACCGACGGTACGTCCGGCGGCACCAGCCAGGCCGAACTCTTCCACCAGCGCAAGTTCTTCGAGGGCACGTACGCGGCCCGGGTCAAGTTCACCGACACGCCGGTGAGCGGCAACGACGGCGACCGCCTTGTCGAGACCTTCTTCACCATCACGCCGCTCAACTCGGCCATGGACCCCAACTACGGCGAGATCGACTTCGAGTACCTGCCGAACGGCGGCTGGGGCGAGCAGGGTCCGATCTTCTACCAGACCACCTGGGAGACCTACCGGCCGGAGCCGTGGGAGGCGGTGAACACGCACACCGCGCAGCGGCAGAGCTTCGCCGGCTGGCACGACCTGATGTTCACCGTCTCGGGCGGCCACGTGAAGTACTACGTGGACGGTGTGCTCTTCGCCGACCACAGTGGCATCTACTACCCCGAGACGCCGATGTCCATCAACTTCAACCTGTGGTTCATCGACACGGTGGCGCACACGGGCGGCATGTCCACCTACCGCCAGCAGGTCGACTACCTCTACCACACCGTGAACGAGACGCTCACGCCCGCTCAGGCGGCGGCGCGGGTCGCGGCCTTCCGCTCGGCCGGCACCACGCACACCGACACGGTCGGCAGCGGCGGCTCCTGCCCGACGCCGAACCCCACCACCGCCTCGCCGAGCGTGTCGCCGTCGGTCTCGCCGTCGGTCTCGCCCTCGGTCTCGCCGACGGTGAACCCGACCGGTGGGCCGGGCTGCTCCACCGCCCCGTTCTGGAACATCAACTCGGTGTACCAGGGCGGCAACCTCGTACGGCACCAGCGCAGCGCCAACGGCGTGCCCGGCGGTCCGCCCTCCGGTGACGGCGTGCACCTGTGGCGGGCCCGCTGGTGGACGCAGGGCAGCGAGCCCGGCTGGACCCAGCAGTGGGAAGACCTCGGGCGCTGCTGACCCGTACATGACGCTCGTCCTCGGTATCGACATCGGTGGCACCGCGACCCGTGCGGTCGTCACCACCCTCGGCGGCACCCGTGCCGGCTCCGGCCGCGCGGGTGCCGCCAACCCCGTCACCGTGCCCGCCGCCGAAGTGGCTGCCAACCTGACCGCCGCCCTGACCGAGGCACTGTCCACTGTGGACCGTGCGGAGGTGGGGGCGGCGGTCGCCGGCGCCGCTGGGGCGTCCCGCCCCGCCGTGCTCCGGGCCGCGTTCGACACCCTGGGGGTACGGTGCCCGCTGCACGTCGTCGGCGACGCCGTGGTCGCCTTCGCCGCCGGTACGGACGCGCCGGCCGGGAGCGTGCTCATCTCCGGCACCGGCGCGGTCGCGGCGGAGGTGCGCGAGGGCGACCTCGTGCGTACGGCCGACGGCCTGGGCTGGCTCCTCGGCGACCTGGGCTCGGGCTTCTGGATCGGCCGCGCGGCCGCCACCGCCACCGCCCGCGCCCTCTACCGCGGCGCCCCGCCCGGCCGGTTGGTCGAGCTGGTCTGCGCCGAGGTGGGGGAGCGCGCGGGCGACCCCTTCGTGGCGGCCGTCTACGAGCGCCCGCCCCGCGAGCTGGCCGCGCTCGCCCCGCTCGTCACGACCGCGGCCACTGCCGGCGACCCGCTGGCACTCTCCATCATGGACGAAGCCGCCGGCCACCTCTGCCGGACTCTCGCCGGAGTCCGCGAGCCCGGCGACCGCAGCCCGATCGTGCTCGCCGGCGGCGTGCTGCGCCAATGCCTTCCACTACGGCAAGCGGTCCACGACCGGCTCACGGCGGCGTGGCCCGACGCACCGCTGCGCACCGCCGGCCCGGCCGAGGAGGGGGCGGCTCGCCTGGCCGCCCGCCTCCTGGAGGCTTCTAGTCGTCGTCGACCTGCCAGAAGTTGACGATGTCGGAGGCGTAGCCGTCGACAATGAGCGTGAAGACCGCGCGGTCGTCGACTGTGTCGGCGTCCTGCATGCTCATCACCGAGTAGGACTGCGGCGTGTGCCAGTTCGTCGGCGTGAAGATCAGGATCACGGGCGGCGATGCCCAGGTGCCCGTGCCGGTGATGGACATCCGTAGCGACACCTGCTGGGCCGGCGGGTGGCTCAACCGCACGGTGAATGAGCGGCTGGTGCCCTCGGGAATCATGATGAGGTCGGGCTCGGCGATGACAGCGGGTGCGCCCGGCGCGACGCAGGGCACCCCGTTGACCCGCCAGTCGACCGGTGGGTTGTTGGGTCCGAAGACGGAGGCGGTGAAGCCGAAGTACGCCGTCCCGCCGGGCGCCACCGGCGGTACCCAGGGCAAGCTGGTCGCGGTGACGGACTGGCCGGACTGGGTCCAGGTGTGGTTCCACATGGACGCGATGGTCTGGTTGCCGGTGAACCGGAAGCCGACGGTGGTCCCGTTCCAGGTTTCGTCGCCGGTGTTCCTGATCTGGACGTTGGCGGTGAAGTTGGGAGGCCAGCTGGAGATCGAGTAGCTGACCTCACAGGCCACCGCGGCGTGTGCGGCAGTGGCGGGAGCGACCACGGCAAGTGCCCCCGCGAGTGCCGCGACCACTACGCGACACCCGAGCTTTAGATACATGAGAATCAATATAGTTTTGGCTTGAGCTGTTGCGCCACGGCCGTTCGTACCAAGGGTCAGCAGCCAACAGAAAGGCTTGTTCCCAATGGCGGTGGAGTGGTTGGAAGCGGTCGGTACGCGACTGAAGGTCACCAACCTCGACAACGACAAGTCGATCACCGTGCGGGTGACCGGGCCGTCGGGGAGCTGCGTGCTGCTCAACAACGCGGCGTTCGAGAAGGTACGGGAGCCGGGCAAGTTTCTGATCCGCCGGGCGGTCATCGAGAAGGTGTGAACGCCTCACTCACGAAGCCGCCGAGGGCTCGGCCGGCTCGCCTGGAGAGCGGCCCGCCTGGAAAGCGGCAGTCGCGGAGGGCTCAGAGGTCGTCGGGGCTCGCCAGCAGCGACGGGTCTTCGCGGATCATCGCGGCGAGGCGGGCGGCGGCGTTGTCGTCGGTCTCGGCGGTCCAGGCGCGCGGGGCCGCCAGCCTCGGCGGCTCCCCGCCCCGGGTCGGCTCGGCCGGTGCCAGCCCGCCGGGGTCAGGCAGGAAGCCCGCGTCGGCGGCGTGGCTGGGCTCGGGGCGGAAGACCGGGTCGGTGGCGCGGCCCGCATCGGGGAGGACGCCAGCGTCCGCGGCGTGGCTGGGCTTGGCGCGAAAGCCCGGGCCGCCGGCACGGCGTTCGTCGAGAAGTGGATGTCCGCGCGGCCCGTGGCCGAGGTCATCGAAGCGCTGGCCGGGATCGGGCAGGAAGCCACCGCCCGCGGCGTGCCGGGGCTCGGCACCCCGGCCCTGCTCGGGGAAGAAGTCGCCCTCCGCGGCACCCCGCGCCTCCGCGTGAAGGCCGCCGTCAGCGGCGCGCCGCGCCTCGGCGTGAAGGCCGCCCTGCTCGGGCAGGAACTCGGCCTCCGCGGGTCGCCGGGGCTCGGCGTGAAGGCCCTGATCGGGGAGGAAGCCGGCGTCAGCCGTGCGGCGGCGGCGCCGGTCGGCCAGCCGTGGCTCGGGCATCGGCGAAGGCTCGGGGTGCCACGCGGCCGGATAGGCCTCGACTCGCGCGCGGCTGCCGTCGGTGATCGGCCGGGGCAGGTCGGACATGGGCGGGATCTCGGCGGGCAGCACCGGCATCGGGCCGTCGCTCGGGCCGAAGGCGGCGCCCTCCGGCCCTTCGACCGAGACGATTTTGGCCCGGACGACCCCGTCCTCCCAGCCGATCCGCACCTCGGCACTGCCCTCGCCCTGCTCGCCGTAGAGCGTGATGTTGAGGTCGGGATGCCGCTCGACCACGCGCCGCACCGCCTCGATCGCCTCGGCCAGGCCGTGTGCCGTCGGCAAGCTGCCGGACGTGCCCTCGGCACGCCGGCGTAGCTGGTCCATGCGGGCCAAGCGCTCCAGTGCGTCGTCGAGTCCACCGCGCACTCTCCGAACACCTCCCTAGGCCGTCTGGCGGTGTGGCCAGCGCCCTGTGTCGTCAAGGGGCCGGACGGCAAGCTCGCTCGCTATGCCGTCTGCCCGCGTACCGCGTCGTCCAACGCCCGGTCGAGCAGTACGAGCAGTGCGTCTCGTACGGAGATCCGATTTCGGGCGTCGAAGGCGACAACGGGAATCCGCTCGTCGACCGCGAGGGCCCAGCGGACCTCGTCCAGGTCGTGGGCGAGTCTCCCGTCGAACGCGTTGACGGCGACGACGAATGGGAGCTTCGCCCGTTCGAAGTAGTCCACCGCAGGGTAGCAGTCATCTAACCGACTGCTGTCAACTACGACGAGTGCGCCGAGTGCACCGTGGGACAAGTCATCCCACATGAAGCCGAAGCGGGATTGTCCGGGCGTACCAAAGAGATAGAGCTTCAGGCTGCGGTCGATGGTGACGCAGCCGAAGTCCATCGCGACGGTCGTGGTGGTCTTGCCGGTGGCCTGGCCCGGGTCGTCCACGCCGACGCCGGCGGAGGTCATGACCGCCTCGGTGGTCAGCGGGGATATCTCGCTGATCGCGCCGACGGTCGTGGTCTTGCCCACGCCGAAGCCGCCCGCGACCACGATTTTGACGGGGATGGGAGGTGCCTGTTCAGGAGATCGCACGAAGTCCACGGATCACTCGCAGGATGGTGTCGGGGTCGGGACGCGCGGCCTCCCGCGCGTGGACGTCGAGGTAGCCGGCGGCCCGTAGGTCGCCGACGAGGATGCGGGTCACGCCGAGGTGCAGCCGCGCCCGCGCGGAGATCTCCGCGACCGAGATCGGCTCCGCGCACAGGACCACGATCGCGCGCAGCTCGGGCGCGAGGTTCGCCACCGGTACGCCGGTTCGCAGCGGCCCGTCCGACCGGGCGGTGACCTGCGTCTCCAGCCCGATGTCCGGGTCCACGCCGTCCACGCGTCCCGAGGTGAGGACGAACGGCCGCAGCCCGGCAGGGGTGGCGTCGCCCGCCGACCCCAGACCGGAAACGCCCAGGAAGGGGCGGATGCGGGCCGGTCCGATCGGTTCGTCGGGCGGCATCGAGCTCACGGCATGTCCCCTCCCCGGCGGTTCGACGCGTGGCGGGGAGCGGTCACGACTGGGCGGCGTTCTTCAACTCGGCGATCAGGCGTGGGGTGAGCGCGCCGCCCGCCCGGCTGGCGAAGAGCGTCATCTCGTACGCGACCGTGCCGAGGCTCGCCGAGCGGTCCGCGATCACGCCCAGCACCGAGCCCGCGCTGATGGCGGTGACCAGCAGGTATCCGCCCGTCATGTCGATGACGACGCGGTTGAGCCCGCCGAGGGCGTACCAGTTGGCGGCCCCGCCGGCGAGGCTGGTGAGTCCGGAGACCACGGCGGCGAGCCGTTCGGCGTTCGCGCGGTCGGCGATGTTGGACATCGCCATCAGCAGGCCGTCGGCGGAGACCGCGATGGCCTCCCGTACCCCGGCGGTGCTGGAGGTGAACGAGTCCAGGAGCCAGTTGAAGGTCTGCGCCTCGGGGCTCAACTGGATTGAGTTGTTCACTACTGGGTTCCTTCCTGCTGCAAGGCGCGCGCGACGCCGGATTCGAACTGCTCGAGCGAGTCCCGGGCCGCCTCCGGGTCGGGCGACCACAGGTCGGGCAGCACCTGTGCCGGTGGCTGGGACGGGAGGTCCGCCGGCAGCGTGGCGCCCGGAACCCGGCGGGTGAGCGGGGCACGTTGCCCCGTCGCCGGCGGCGCGATCACGGGCGGTACTTCACTGTGGACGACCGGAGCGGACACAGTGGACTCGGCTCGCCGTACCCCCGCTTCGAATTCCTCGACAAGCGCGCGGGCGGTCGCGGCATCGACCCCCGTGGGCGTTGGCGCCTTGCTCTCCCTGGGCGACGTCCCCTCCGGGAGCTGCGCTCCCGGAACCCGCTGCCGGAGGCCACCAGGTCCGGTCCCGGTGGCCGGCGCGGTCGGGGCCGCCGTCGTGTGCGGCGGGGGTGCGACGGGAGCCGACCGGATCACCGGTGCCGGCTCCTCCGTGGTACGCGGGGCGAACGCGTTCCAGCTACGCCCACTGCCGATCGTCCGCGTGGCCCGGTCGAGCGCGACCACGTTGAAGGAGGTCTCCTGGTCGCTGGTGGCCACGATGGCTCGCGCCACCGCCTGCTGCACGATCGCCGGCTCGTCGCCGCCCTGCGGGGCCGCGTGCAACTGCCGTACCGAGGCCAGCCCGCGCGCGGGCTTGGGCGGCTGCGGCGGGGCTACCGTCTCCGGCTCGGGGATGGCGCTGCGGATCAGGTGGTCCTGTCCGATGTCGACGGTCACGGTCACGCCGCCGCCGGGCGTCTCGGCCAGCGCCACCGCCAGCCCGTGCTTGCGGGCCAGCCGGCCGACCACGAAAAGCCCCAGCACCTCGGTGGGCGCGAGGTCGAGCCGCTCGCGGTGGGCGAGGCGGTTGTTCTCCTCGGCGAGCCGTTCCGGCGGGAGCCCCAGGCCGTGGTCGACGACGCGGACGCGTACGACGTGGCCGGTCGCCATCGCGGAGACGGTGACTCGCGTGTGCGGCGGCGAGAAGACGGTGGCGTTCTCCATCACCTCGGCGAGCAGCAGCACCAGGTCGCCGGTGAGCGCGGGCGAGACCGCGATGCCGGCCGGCACCTGCACGTCGACCCGCGTGTACTCCTCGATCTCGCCGAGCGCGAGGCGTACGACGTCGGCGAGCGGCAGCGGCGTGATGTGCTCCTCCGCGCCGGAGACCCCGGCCGAGCCGGAGAGCACGACGAGGCTGCCGGCGTTGCGGCGCAGGCGGCTGGAGATGTGGTCGAGGCGGTACAGCTGCTGGAGCCGGGTCGGGTCGGTCTCGTCCTGCTCCAGCCGGTCGATGAGAGCGAGCTGGCGGCCGACCAGGTTCTGCGTACGGCGCCCGACGTGGCCGAACATCTGCGCCACGTTGCGCCGGCTGCTCACCTGCCGCTCGACCAGCCGGGCGGCGGTGACCTGCACGCGGTCGAAGGCGCGCGCCAGGTCACCGATCTCGTCGGCCGAGCGGACGTCGACCGGTTCGAGGTGGATCGGCTCGGCCTCGTCGTCCGCGTCCTCGTCGGCCACGCGCCGCAGCTCGGTCTCGGCGACGGTGGCGACGCGTTCGGCCGAGCGCGTCAGGCTGGTCAGCGGCCGGGCCACCGCACGGGCCACGACCACGCTCATCAGCACGACGCCGATCAGCACGAGGAGGGCGAGCGTGATGACGCCGTACGCGGTGGTGAGGACGACCCGCTGCTGCCGCTCGACCTCGGCAGTGACGTCGGTGACGATCTTGCGTTCGACGAAGCGGCCCAGGACGATGAACGACTCCAGCGACGGGTAGAGCTGCTCCACCTGGAAGCGGGCGAGCGACTGGAGCGGGTTGGTCTGCACGGTCACCGGGAGGTCGGCGCCCACGCGGTCGTTCAACGCCTGCTGCACGAGCTGGAAGAGTTCGCTCTGCTCCGCGGTGGCGTACGCGTTGAAGCGCGTGATGATCGCCTGGAGCGCGGCCAGGTTGGCGGTGTAGCCGGTCATCGCCGCGGGGCTGCGCTCGGCGACCATGACCACCATGAGCGCGGCGCCGGCGCTGATGAGGTCGTTCATCTGGAGGACGGTTTCGAGCGCGACCACCTGCCGGCCCTCGGTGGTGCCCACGTCGATGTTGTCGAGCAGCCGCAGCGAGTCGAGGATGCGCGCGGTCACCGCGCCGTACGCGGCGATCACCTGGTCGGCGCGGAGGGCCTGGCCGAGCACGCCGGCGCGCACCTCCTCCAGGCTGTCGATCGCGTCGATCGCGTCGGAGACCCCCTGCGGCAGGTCGCTGCCGAGGTTGGCGCGCAGGTCGGTGGTGCGGTCGCCGACCGCGGTGGTCTGGAGCGTCAGGCTGGAGCCGTCGACGGTGCCGAGCAGGTAGCCGACCGACAGCATCCGCTCCTGCTGGAGGTCGCCGACGAGACCGCCGACCTCGCTGGCGACCCGTACGGTGCGGGCGGTGTCCGCGGCACGACCGGCCAGGCCGGCCCGGTTGATCACGAGTGGGACGGTGAGCACACCGACCAGGAGCAGCGGCACCATGACCAGGACGGCCAGCTTGCCGCGGACGCGCAGCCTACCGAGCAGCACCGGTCGGCTCCCACCGGTACGCGACCGACTCGGGCGTTGCCGGCTCGGTGCCCGCGGGGCGGGGCGGCACCGTCCGCTGTGGATTGCCGAACGGCCGCCGGCGTCGCCGCCGCTTGCGCAGCGCGAGTGCCGTGGGTACGGCACAGCCGAGCACCGCCACGACCAGCGCGGTGAGCGAGATCAGCCGCTCGGTCTGGATGTTCGACTGGCGGTCCTCGATGAGGACGTCCAGCTCGGCGAGGATCGCGTTGGAGAGTTCGGAGGCGGCGGCCTGCACCTCGACGCGCGCGGTGTTGAGCCGGTCGGGCGCGGGCAGCGGCGCGCGCCCGTCGAGCGTGCCCGCCGAGGCGGCCAGCCCGTCCATGCTCCGCCGGAAGCGGTCCAGCCGGCTCAGCAGGTTGCTGCCGAGCCGCCGGCTCTCCGTGCTGTCCACAGCGGACTGGAGGCCGTCGGCGAGGTCGACCGCGGGGTCGAGGGCGATTTCGCGGGCCGCGTTCAGCTCGGCGATCGCGGCGGTACGCTCCGCGGCCGGCCGGGTCGAGGCGATGCCCACCAGGTCGGCGAACTGGCCGGCGGCGACCACCGCCTCGGGCAGCTCCTCGGCCGCGCCGTCCTGGAGGAAGTACGTGTCCGCCTCCGGGTCGCGGATCAGCTGCGAGTTCTCCCGGATCTTGCCGTACAGGGCGAGCAGCAGGTCGGTCACCTCGCTGTACGCCGCGTACACGCGCGTCTTGTCGCCCGTCGGTACGGAGGCGAGCGCCTCGATCTTGACGCGCAGGCCGGACCACCGCTCGCTGGTCCGCAGGTCGTCGCCGAGCCGGTCGTCCACCTTGGTCGTGGCGTCGACCGCGCGGGTGAGCGCGGTCCGGTCCACCGCCCGCCCGGCCACCGCCGCCGACTGCGCATTGGTGAGCGCGGTCGTGACCTGGCCGAGCGTGACGAGGTACTCGATGCCCTGCCGCTCCTTCGCCGCGAACGAGAGCCGTTCCGACTGCCCTTGCCACGCCTGCCCGAAGAGCACCCCGGCGGGGATCAGCAGCGCGAACACGAGCAGCGGTCCCACTAGGGATGCTCTCGCGGGCGCGTTCGGCGTGGCAGCGCTCATCGTCCACCCTCCCGGCGGCAGCGACGGATGGGATGGCAGGGCCCCCACAGCTCACGCGACCGGTATCGCGGTGCCACCCGCCGAGGAACTTAGGCCGGCTAACAGCCGTAGCGGAACCGTTCCAGAAGGTAGGTGTTGCAAACGGGAGCGCTCCCAGCGCAGAGCGTAGATGTTCGTTTATCGCAGCGTCGTTGCCTGGGCATGGCAAAGGTTTGCTGCACCTGGTCTGTCAGTAAAGGTCGGAATGTGCGACATCCGAATTGGTCTGTGCCGCGCTGTGTGTCCGGTCAGTCAGGGTGCGCCGCGAGTTGATCGATTACGCGCCTCTCGTCACCCTAGTCCGCCCGGCTGGCCGACGCGGGGTCAACCGATCCGCTTGGTGCCTGCCACGCTCCGTCGCTCGGCGCTCGTCCGCCGTCGTGCTCATGGTCCGTAGCCTCGCGACTCCCGCTTGGTGCCTGCCACGCTCCGTCGCTCGGCGCTCGTCCGCCGTCGTGCTCATGGCCCGTAGCCTCGACCGCTGGTAACAGACCCGAGCTAGCGTTGGCCGGTGACATCAACGCCTGAAACCATCAGGACGGTCGGTGAGCTGCGCGCCAGCGGCCACCGGCACCGCACGGTCAAGGAAGAGCTTCGCGACAACCTTCTGGCCCGGATGCGCGACCGCAGCCCCCGGTTCCCCGGCATCGTCGGTTACGACGAGACCGTGCTGCCCGAGGTGGAGCGCGCCCTCCTGGCCGGCCACGACATGGTCTTGCTCGGCGAGCGGGGCCAGGGCAAGACCCGGGTCATCCGCTCGCTGGTGGGGCTGCTCGACGAGTGGACGCCCGTCATCGCCGGCTCCGAGCTCAACGAGCATCCGTACGAGCCGCTCACCCCCTCGTCCCGCCGCCAGGCCGAGGAGCTTGGCGACGACCTGCCGGTCCGGTGGCTGCACCGGTCCATGCGATACGGCGAAAAGCTCGCCACCCCGGACACGAGCGTCGGCGACCTGATCGGCGACGTCGACCCGATCCGCGTGGCCCAGGGGCGCACGCTCGGTGACCCGGAGACCATCCACTTCGGACTCGTACCCCGTACCAACCGGGGCATCTTCGCGGTCAACGAGCTGCCCGACCTGGCCGAGCGGATCCAGGTCTCGCTGCTCAACGTGCTGGAGGAGCGCGACATCCAGGTGCGCGGCTACCAGTTGCGGCTCCCGCTCGACGTGCTGCTCGTGGCGAGCGCCAACCCGGAGGACTACACCAACCGCGGGCGCATCATCACCCCGCTGAAGGACCGCTTCGGCGCGGAGATCCGCACGCACTACCCGCTCGACCTGGCGCTGGAGCTCGACCTGATCCGCCAGGAGGCGCAGCTCGTGGCCGAGGTGCCGGAGCACGTGCTAGAGGTGGTCGCCCGTTTCGCCCGCGCGGTTCGCGAGTCGCCGTCGGTCGACGCGCGCTCGGGCGTCTCCGCGCGGTTCGCCATCGCGGCGGCCGAGACGGTGGCGGCCTCCGCGCTGCGCCGCGCCGGCATCCTCGGCGAGCCCCACGCCACCGCCCGCGTCGGCGACGCCACCTCGATCACGAGCACTCTGCGGGGCAAGGTGGAGTTCGAGAGCGGTGAGGAGGGGCGGGAGATCGAGGTACTGGCCCACCTGCTCCGCACCGCCACCGCCGAGACGTTCCGGGCCCGGCTGGCCGGGCTCGACCTCTCCGGCTTCACCGACCTGGTGGCCGACGGCGAGATCGTGGAGACCGGCGAGCTGGTCGGCGCCGAAGACCTGCTCCGCCAGGTCGGCACCGTGCCCGGCCTCGCCAAGGTGCTCGCGCGGCTCGGCTTCGACGACGCGCCGACCCCGGCGCAGGCGGCGGCCGGCGTGGAGTTCGCGCTCGAAGGGCTGCACCTGACCCGCCGCCTCTCCAAGGCCATGACCGACGAGGGGCGCACCCTCTACGGGGGCCGCGAGTGAAGTCCAACCGCTTCCGGTACGGCGCCTGGCGCGGCGGGCCCGACCCGCTCGCGCCGCCGTACGACGTGCGGGCCGCCGTCGACCAGGTCGGCGGCGAGGTGCTGGCCGGCGGCAGCCTGCGCGAGGCGCTGCGCAACCTGCTCCGGCGCGGCCCGGACGGCGGGCGGGGCCTCGACGACCTGGCCGCCCGGGCCCGGCGGATGCGCCGCGAGGCGATGCGGAGGGGCAACCTCGACGGTGCGGTCACCCGCGCCCAGGCGCTGCTCGACCAGGCTCTCGCCGCCGAGCGCGAGGAGTTGGGCCGGCGCACTGACGACGCGGCCCGGTTCAGCGAGGCGCGGCTCGACAGCCTGCCCCGCTCCACCGCCCGCGCGGTGGAGGAGCTGGCCGACTACGAGTGGGCCAGCGACGAGGCGCGCCGCACGTACCAGCAGATCCTCGACGGCCTTCGCGACGAGGTGCTGGAGCAGCGCTTCGCCGGACTGCGGGAGGCGCTCGGCAACCCAGACCCGGCCGCCCAGCGGCGCGTGGCCGAGATGCTCGCCGACCTCAACGCGCTGCTCGACCGGCACACGCGCGGCGAGGACACGACCGACGCGTTCAAGGAGTTCATGCGGCGGCACGGTGACTTCTTCCCGGAGAAGCCGGGCTCGGTCGACGAGCTGATCGACGCGCTCGCCCGCCGCGCCGCGGCCGGGGAACGGCTGATGCGCTCGCTCTCCCCGCAGCAGCAGGAGGAGCTGTCCCGGCTGATGGCGCAGGCGCTGGGCAACGCCGGCCTCGCCGACCAGATGGCCCGCCTCACGGCCAACCTCCGTACGCTCCGACCCGACCTGGGCTGGGACCGGCGGACACAGGTACGGGGCGAGCGAGGGCTGGGATACGGCGAGGCGGCCGGCGCGCTGGCCGAGATCGGCGACCTGGACGAGCTGCTCGACCAGTTGGGCCAGGAGCATCCCGGCGCCACGCTGGACGACATCGACGTCGAGTCGGTCGAGCGCGTCCTCGGCCGGGACGCGGCCGGTGACGTGCGGCGGCTCCAGGAGCTGGAGCGCGAGCTGCGCCGCCAGGGCTGGCTCGGCCGGGGCGCGGAGGGGCTCACGCTCAGCCCCAAGGCGCTGCGCCGGCTGGGCGGCACCGCCCTGCGCCGTGTCTTCGCCTCGCTGGAGACCGGCCGCCGGGGACAGCACGACCTGCGCGACGCGGGCGCGGCCGGCGAGATCACCGGCGCGTCCCGCCCCTGGGAGTACGGCGACGAGCAGCCCATCGACGTCGTACGTACGGTGGCCAACGCGGTCCGTCGAGGTGGTGGGGGCCGGGTCTCGCTACAGGTCGACGACTTCGAGGTGGTGGAGACGGAGCGGCGCGCCTCGGCGGCGGTGGCGCTCTGCGTCGACCTGTCGTACTCGATGGTCGCCGAAGACCGCTGGGGGCCGATGAAGCAGACGGCGCTGGCCCTCTCGCACCTGGTGGCGACGAAGTTTCCGCAGGACGCGTTGCAGATCGTCGGCTTCGGCCGGTACGCGATGCGACTCACGGCCGAGGAGCTGGCGGCGGTGGAGCCCGACTACGTGCAGGGCACCAACCTCCAGCACGCCCTTCAACTCGCCGGCCGCCACCTGCGCAAGCACTCCGGCTCCGAGCCGGTGGTGATGGTGGTGACCGACGGCGAGCCCACGGCACACCTGGAGGAGGGCGGCGAGGCGGTGTTCTTCTGGCCGCCGCTGGCCGAGACGGTGCAGGCGACGGTCGCCGAGGTGGACGCCCTGACCCGCTACGGCGCCACGCTCAACCTCTTCATGCTCGGCGAGGACGCGGGGCTGCGCCGCTTCGTCGACGCGGTGGCCCGCCGTAGCGGCGGCCGTGTCTTCACCCCCGACACCGAAGACCTCGGCCGCTACGTGGTCTCCGACTACATCCGCGCCCGCCGGGGCCGCGTGGCCCGCTGACCTCCGCACCGTCCGGGCTCGCGCGGGCGGCGAAAACCGGGTCGGCGTGCGGCGCCGGCTCGGGCGTGTGGACGCGGAGGGCGCGGCCGCGGGAGCGGCGGTCCGGACCACGACGGCCATCGCGGCAGCCCAAATGGATCTGGTGCGGGCGGGCCAGAGGCCGGCGGGTCCGCTTCGGCTAGGCGTGGTCGCGGGCGGGCTGCGTGTCGATCGTGGCCGGCGAGTCGTCGCGGACGTAGACGAGCAGGTCGCCGGTCTCGATCGTGGCGCACTCGGGCGAGGCGAGCGACATCACGCGGCCGTGCCGCACGATGGCGATCACCAGCTCGCTCACCTTGCGCGGCGACTTGCCCACCTCGGCGCGCTCGGCGGAGCGCAGCGCCAGCGCCATGCCCCGGCCGGGCGTGAGCAGGTCTTCCACCACGTCGATGAGTGGCGGTGCGGAGGTGGAGAGGCCGAGCAGGCGGCCGGCGGTCGCGGACGAGACGATCACTTGGTGGGCGCCGCTCTGCTTGAGGAGCGGCGCGTTCTCCGCCTCGCGGGCGGCGGCGATGATGCGTACCTTGCCGGCGGTGATCTGGCGCGCGGTGAGCGTCACCAGCACGGACGCCTCGTCGGTGTCGGTCGCGATGATCACGGCCTTGGCGTCTTTGATGTGCGCGTCGGCCAGGATGGACGAGCGGGTCGCCGACCCCTCCAGCGTGACCAGCCCGTCGGCCGTGGCCTGGCGCACCGCGCCCCGCTCCGACTCGACCACCACGATGCGCTTGATGTCGAAGCCGTTTTCCCGCAGCGCCGCCACGGCACTGCGCCCCTTGGTGCCGTATCCGCAGACGATCACGTGGTCCTTCAAATGCTTTCTCCACCGGGTGAGGCGAGCGTTTGTCCGGTACTGCTCGGTCAGCACCTCCAGTGTCGTGCCGACCAGGATGATCAGGAACAGCACGCGCGCCGGTGTGACGACGAGGATGTTGACCAGTCGGGCATCCTCCGACATGGGCGTGATGTCGCCGTAGCCCGTGGTCGAGAGGGAGACGACCGCGTAGTAGAAGCAGTCGAGCAGCGTGATGCCGTCGCCGTTGACGTCTCGGTAGCCGCCCCGATCCAGGTAGACGACGGCGACGACGCCCAGCACGAGGGCAACGGCGGTGAAAAGGCGCACGCCGAGGGCGCGCAGCGGTCCCCGCGTGGGGACAGGCAGATGGATCACGGTATGTCTCGGACCTGCACGCCTACACGATAGATCAGCCGCTCTGCCTCTGACCTGCACCCATCCGACTTCGGAGCGGTCATCGCGGACTTGCGTTGATCAAGGAGCAAATGGGGTACGAAGAGGACATGGAGCATTTCACGATCGCGACCGTCGCCGAGGAGAACCCGGACTTCCGGCGGGTGCTGTGGACCGGGCAACACGTGCAGCTAGTGATCATGACAATCCCGCCAGACGGTGAGATCGGCGAGGAGGTCCACGAGACCACCGACCAGATCCTCACGTTCGTCAGTGGCGTGGGCGAGGCGAAGGTCGGCGGCCAGATCCGCAAGGTGGCCCAGGGCGACCTGGTCGCCGTGCCGGCCGGCACCAAGCACAACTTCGTCAACAAGGGGCCCAATCCGCTGGTGCTCTACACCGTGTACGGCCCGCCCGAGCACGCCGACGGCGCCATCCACCAGACGAAGGAGGAGGCGGAGCAGGCCGAGGAGTCAGGTCAGGACGAGCCGCCCACCGCGTGACGCCGTTCGGACGGGCCGCCCGCTGGTCGGACAGGATCGTCAGTCGGTCTTGAGTTCGCGGCGTGCCGCCTGGATGAGCCGGCGCCGTGCCGCGCTCACCGCCTCCAGTTGGGCGGGACGGTCGGCCAGCGGTGCGTCGCGCAGCTCGCGATGCTTGATCAGCAGGTCGACGCCGGCCGTGCCGACCTTCTCGGAGGCGAACAGGCGCAGGCGGGTCAGGTTCATGCGCAGCTCGGCGAACGCGGCCTCGATGGCGCCGTCGAGGCGCGCCGCGGCGGCCGGGTCGAGCGGCTGGGGGCCCAGCTCGTGCCGGTCGTGGGCCGCGTCCGAGCTGCGCCAGCTCGCCTCCAGCAGGGCGACCAGCGTGTCCGAGAGAGCCTGGCGGGACCAGCCCGTGCGGTCGCGGCTGCGGGTCAGGAGTGTGGTCACGACGATGTTCGCCCCGCTGATGAACGCGGCCGTGAACGCCGCCCACTCGCCGAACCCCATCGCTGGCGATCCCTTCCAAGTACGCCGACCCGCAGAGTAGCGAAGCGGGCACGAGGCCGGTAGACCAGACAATCTGGGCGCGGCTAGCATCGGCCGTGACCCCCTCGTTCTTGTCGTCTGGAGACTTCGTGCCGCCCCGGCTGACCGTGATCGGCAAGCATTCCGAACTGACGGCCGGCGATGTCCGGCGCCTGGTCCACTTGGTGGTGGGAGAGCAGCAGCCGAAGAGTGATTCGAGAGCCGGCGCGACCATCGACGTGCGCGTGCTCCAAGGCGGTTACAGCGGCCTGCTGGTCGCGATGGTGTACGCACCGGGGCGCGGGCTGTTCATTCTGAAAGGCGGCCCGAGCGACGAGATCCGGCTCGAGCACCAGAACCGCGTCGCATTTCTCGGCTCCGCCGACGAATGGCTTGTCAACAACCAGCTCGACGGCATTTACGGCCCGGTCGACGTGGAAATCCGCGACCAGTCGGAGAGCTGGAGCGCGATGGCGTACCGCTATATCGGCAGCCGCACCTACCGCGAGCTGGCCGATTACAGCGAGTTCGGCGAATTCCTCCAGTCGTTCGTGCGGATGCCGATGGCGGAGGGCACGCCGCCGGAGCGCACGGTGCGGGCCTGCCTGTACAAAGTGGCCAGCCTGCTGGTGCGCAACGCCGACCTGCAAAACGAGGAGGAGGGGCGGCCGCTCGTCGAATACCTGCCGGACGTCGACTGGGATCGGGACATCAACGCCAGCCTCACCACCGCCGCCGCGCTCTGGTCCGACATCGAAGACCTGCGCGACTTCCGGGCCTGGTACACCGAGGCGGCCGCGGCGGTGCGCGTGGCGCCGGTGGCCGACCGTCGGCTGATCCACGGCGACGCGCATCTGGCCAACATCCTGGTCAACAGCGTGCGCGCGGAGGTCGACCTGATCGACTTCGGCAAGGGGCGGCAGGCGCACGTCTTCGAAGACCTGGCCCGCTTCGAGGTCGACCTGATCCTGCACACCACGCCCCGCCACGCGCACGGCGGCGCGCTGGTGCAGGACGAGCTGCTGGAGACCGTCAACCTGGTCGGCGACGACGACTTCGCGCTCCGCGACTCGCCCGACGAGCCGCGCCACCGCCGCGGCCTGCGGATGTGGCGGCAGGAGCTGTGTGCGGTGCTGCGCGGCACGTCGCTGCCGGGCGCCGCGATGATGTACCGCTGGTTCCTGCTCAGCGAGTGCCTCAAGCGGATCCGCTGGGTCACCAAGAACGGCCCGGTCGCCGCCGGCGTCGACATGCTCTCGCTGCTCCGGATGATCACCGCGCTGCGCCGCATGCTTGACGGCCATCGCTACGCTCCGGAGACGGTGATATCGACCACTGCCGAAGCGTTGACCCTGCTGCGCTGCACCGCCGCGTACGTACCGATGCACGGTCACGAGCTGTTGACGAACGAGAAGCGCAACCGCGCCAAGGAAACCGCACTGCACGCCTCCGCCGACCGCGGCGCGTCCGTGCGGATCACCGCCGAGACCGGTTACTCGTACCTGGCCACGCGGGGGGTCTTCAACTCCCGGATCAAGCGTCTGCTGGCGGCGGGAGCGAGCCTCCAGATGGTCATCTGCAACCCGTACTTCCTGGAGGCGTACGGGATCTCCGCCAGCTACGACCCCGACGGGCGCCGGCTCGGCTCGGTGGTCTCCGACCGGCTGGAGCTCCACGCCGACCTGGCCCGCAAGTTCGAGGCGAGCCTGCGCGGCTACGAGATCCTTCGGGAGGAGTACAAGAACCTCGTGGAGGTAAGGCTCGCCCGGTTCGGCATTGGCGCCACGGTGCTGCTGACCGAGCAGGCGTACTTCTTCGAGCCGTACTTCCACGCCTCGCGCAACCGCCGCGAAAGGGTGCTGTTCGACACGTTCGAGCTGCAGTTCGAGACCGGTGGGCTGCACATGAAGCGGCTGCTCGAAGAGACGTTCTCGTTCCACTGGAACAACGCGGACGCGGTCACCGACGCGAGCCAGTTGGAGGAGCGATGCAGGAGGGCACGCACGAGCGTCTTCGAGGCGTGGGAGGCGACGGAAAGCCAGTGACCGCCGCCGTCGTGCCGCTGGTGGCGGAGCACGACTCGTGGATCACGGTGGACCCGATCCTCGGATGCCCGGCGGACTGCGCGTACTGCTACCTCGGCCCGCTCGGCCTGCGGGCGGCCCGGCCGGCGGTGCGGGCCACTCCGGAGATGGTGGTCGCGGCCGTGGAGGACTACCTCTGCGGGCGGCGCGCCGGGGTAATCGACCCGGCGACCGACCAGACGCCGCTGTGCGTGGGCAACTACACCGACATGGTGCTGACCCGCCCCAACCGCGAGGCCCTGGTGCGGATTGTGGCGCTGCTCGCCGAGCGGATCCCGCGCCGGCCGCTCGTGGTGGTGACCAAGGGGCGGCTCGATCCCGACCTGCTCGCCGCGGTCGACGGGCACGGCTTCCCGATCTACTGGTTTCTCAGCCAGTCGCTGGGGCGGCACGCCGGGCTGCCGCTGGAGCGCGGCCCGATCGCCGACCTGGACACCACGCTCGACAACGCCCGCCTGGTGTCGCGCACCGCACACCAGAAGGCGGTGCACTTCTGGCGCCCGTTCGTGGCCGAGCTGCGGCAGAGCCGCGCCGAGCTGGAGACGCTGGTGGGGCGGCTGGCCACCGCCGACATGGCCTGCTCCGTCGTGGTCGGCCTGACGCGTGGTCCCGGGGTACCGACACGGGAGGAGCGCCTCGTCACGCTCCTGCCGGAGTCGATGGCGGCACCGGCGGGGCAGTGGGAGGTCTTCGACGAGGAGGGCTGGACGGACGCGCGGGCGACCGCACTGGCCGCCGGCTACCCGTTGTACCGCAACACCTCGTGCGCGCTGGCGTTTCTCGGCGGAGAGCCGGAGGCGCTGGGCACCTGGCGGCAGCCGTACAACGCGCACCGCTGCCTCCCCGCCGCCTGCCCGCTCGTCCAGCGGGGGCGGTGCGCCGTGGCGGCGGCGGGCGAGTGGACGGACGCTGCGACGCTGGCGGCCAGAGTGGCCGCGTATCTGGGTCTCGGCGCGGGACAGGTGTCGGTCACCGCGGGGGAGCTGGTGATCGGTGACATGATCGACGAATTTGACTACAATACACTCCTGCACGGCTACGGTCGGCATTTGGCGATTCGAGCCCAAGGAGTGCGGCGACAGAAGGCCTGGCTGGGGTCGTTTACCGAAGGGGGGCTCGCGGCGTGACGGTCGTTTCCCCTGTTTCGGTGCCCAGCGGTTACAGCACCGTTCGGGCGGTTCGTCGCTTGCGTCGCGTCACGGGTTTTGTTTCGGTGTATGGCGAAGATCGCGATCCGCGCACGTCGGCATTTGCTCGGATATGGCACGTCGGCCGCATGGCCTGGGTCGCTCGCCGCCTCGCCGAGCGCCAGCCCGGTGTCGATGTCGAGCGAGTCGTGCGGCTCTGCCTCCACCACGACCTCAACCGCTGGCCCTTCGCGCACAACACCGAGTTGGGGCGCTTCGACCAGGCTGGCAACATCCGCGTGTTCACCAAGTCCCTCGTCGACGCGCGGCTCTCCGACGAAGACTTCGCCGACCTCGAAGGCGTGCACCACAAGCGGATCGACGAGCTGAGCCCCGAGGGGCGCATCGTGCTCGGCGCCGACGCCATTACCGGCGTGGTCGAAGATCCGCTGCTGCTGGTGACCGGGCTCAACGTCCGGCCCGACTACATCCCCGACCGGGTCTCCCGCGTGCTCGGCTTCACGCTGCGCGCCGAGCCGTGGCGGGGTCGGGCCCGGCGGCTGGCCAAGGAGTTCCACGGCAGCGGCACGCCCGATCCGGCGCTCTTCCGCGCGGAGTTCGCCCGCCTCTTCCGCGACCTCATGGCGACGGTGCTGGAGCGCGAGACCCGTCCCGAGCGCCTGCTCGACGTCGCGGCCAGCGTCAAGACAGCCTTCGTCCGCCCGCACGTCTTCCCGGTCAACAACGAGATGGTGTGCCGGTCGAGCTGGATGCGCGAGCACGTGATGCCGCGATACCTCGCCCGATACGCCGACGTCGACCTTGTGCTCATCGACGAAGACGACTTCGTGCGGCGGGCGGTGCGGATCGGTGCCGCCGCCAGCGCCGACGACTTCCGCCCCCGGCTCGACGCGGTTCGCGAGCACTTGCCCGACCTGGCCTTCGTAGGCGGCCGGGCGGCGGTGGTCGAGCGCGGGCGGGTCGCCAGGGCCAGCCAGGTGCGCCGCCCCCGGCTCAGTCCCGTGCCGCGACTAGCGACTCGGTGAGCTGCCGCAGCCGCTTGCGAAAGTCCAGGTCGTATGCCTGGTCGAGCGCCCGCGATTCCTGCTCGCCGTTGAAGTAACGCCCGGTCACGCCGGCCAGCGCGGGGTCGATTACCAGTCGTAGCGTCGCGTGGAGACCGCGCTCCAGCGTGTCGACCTGACCCCGGCCCGCCTGCGCCACCATCGCCGTCGGCATCAGCGTCGCCGGATGCAGGCAGTTGACCGTCACACCGCTGCCGGCCAGCTCCTCGGCGAGGTCGAAGGTGTGCGCGACCAGGGCGAGCTTCGCCCGGCGGTACGCCTCGGTGCCGTCGTAGTCGCGCTCCATCATCGGATCGTCCACATCGAACGGTCGCTGACCGATCGAGGCCACGTTGACGATCCGGGCCGGCGCCGCCCGCTCGATCCGGGGGAGCAGGAGCCGGGTCAGCAGGTACGGCGCGAGGTAGTTGACGGCCAGCCGCAGCTCGTATCCGTCGGCGGAGAGCTGCCGTGGCTCGCCGGGCGGGCCGAAGCCGACGCCCGCGTTGTTGACCAGCACGCCGAGGTCGCCGTCGACCGACTCGGCCAGCCGCCGTACCTCCGCCAGCGACGACAGGTCGGCCCGGATCGCCTGTGCGCCGGTGCGCTCGGCCACCTCGTCCAGCCGGGCGGCGTCACGGCCGTGCACGATCAGCTCGTGTCCCCGCTCGGCGAGGGCGTACGCGAGCGCCCGCCCCAGCCCGTCCGACGCTCCCGTGATCAAGATCCGCGTCATGTCTCCACGTTATCCGGGTACTTGAGCCCGGTGCCGGTGTTGAGCACCACCGCCTCCTCGTCCTCACCCAGCCAGCCGGAGGCGCGCAGCGCGCGGGCGGCCGCCAGGTCGTACCGCGCGAGCAGCGGAGACCCGCACGCGCAGAGATTTCGCGGCCGGCTGGCGTCGTAGCGGGTCTCGCACCGCGGACACTCGAGGTCGAGTAGATAGGTGGCAGTCACCAGGCAATCTTCGCTCGACACGCATCGTCGTGTCTGGACGTTGGGTGAACGGCGGAGTAGGTTGGCGACGCGAAGGACGCTGTCCGGTGGACTGCCGTCGCCAGCGCACTCATCGTCCACAGAAGGATACTGGTCGGGATGGATGCCACCGCCGACGACAGCCAGTTCGACCTCGTCGATCTCAATGCCATCAGCCTGGCCGATCTGCGAGGACTCGACGGGTCGGCCTTCGGCCAGTCGCTGCGCCGCATCCTCGACGACATCGACCGCCCGCAGGACGCGGTCGCCGGCTGGAACGCCGCCATCGGCTGAGCCGGGCATGCGCGGGATCACCTGGCGTCCCACCCCGTTCCGGGAGTTCGTGCTCAAGGTGCATTCGCGGTGCAACCTCGCGTGCGACTACTGCTACATGTACGAGCTGGCCGACAAGAGCTGGCGCGGCACCAACGCGGTGATGGGCGACGACGTGCTCGACGCCGCGTGCCGGCGGATCGGGGTACACGCCACCACACACGCCATCCCGGCACTCCGCATCGTGCTGCACGGGGGAGAGCCGATGCTGCTCGGCGCGACCCGGCTGGCGCGCGTGGCGGAGCGGCTGCGTGCGGCCGTGCCGGCAGCGACCACAGTGGACGTTCTGGTGCAGACCAACGGCCTGCTGCTCACCGACGCCGCGCTGGCGACCCTCGCCGGGGCGGGCATCCGCGTCGGTGTCTCGTTCGACGGCGACCGCGCGGCGACCGACCGGCACCGCCGGTACGCCAACGGGCGCAGCAGCTACGACGCCGTCGACCGGGCACTGCGGCGGCTGCGTGACCGGCCCGCGGCGTTCGCCGGCATCCTCTCCGTCGTCGACCTGGCCAACGATCCGGTGGCGACGTACGAGGCGCTGCTGGCGTACGAGCCGCCGATGGTCGACTTTCTGCTCCCGCACGCCAACTGGGGCAGCCCGCCGCCGGGCAGCTCGGCCGGGGCCGGCGCGCCGTACGGCGACTGGCTGGTGGCCGCGTTCGATCGGTGGTACGGCGCACCGGTGCGGGAGACCCGCGTGCGCTTCTTCGAAGAGGTGCTCAACCTCGTCCTAGGTGGACAGAGCCGCACCGAGGTCGTCGGGCTGAGCCCGGTCGCCACGCTCGTGTTCAATGTAGACGGTTCGTACGAGCAGGTGGACACGCTCCGCTCGGCCTATCCGGGCGCGGTCGACACCGGGCTCAACGCCTTCGCCCACGACCTGGACGAGGTGCTGCTCCATCCCGCGATCGTCGACCGGCAGCTCGGTGTGGTGGCGCTCTCCGACACCTGCCGCTCGTGCGCGCTGCACCGGGTCTGCGGCGGCGGCTACTACCCGCACCGCTACCGGCCCGGCAGCGGATTTCGCAACCCGTCGGTCTACTGCGCCGACCTGGGACGGCTCATCACGCACGCGGCGGGGCGGCTGCGGGCCGACGTCGACCGCCTTCGTGGCCGAGCGAAACAGCCCGCATGAGCGGGGGTCGCGAGGCCGGAAGGGTGCACCAGCTCGCACCCTCCATGTTGGACGCTCTCGGTGCCGGGCACGGTGACGCGGAGACCGTGCGGCGGCTGCGGGCGGGACAGGTCAGCAAGCGGCTGCTCCTGCTCCGTACGCTTCTGGAGGCGGCCTCCGCGCCCCGCCTCGACGACCACTTCGCGCTGCTGGCCGAGGCGCAGCGCCGCTCGCCCTCGGCGGTCTCGGAGGTGCTGGCCGAGCCGCACGTCGGCGCGTGGCTGGCGTCGTCGCTGCGCCGGCTGCGCGGTGCCTGGACCGGCACGGAGCCGATCGAGACCGACCTCGGCCACCTGGGCGGCATCGCGGCGGCGGCCGCGGTCCGAGCCGGGCTGGAGTTCACAGTGGACATACCGGCGCGCGGCGGCTGGGTCACGCTGCCCTCGCTCGGTCGCGCACGGGCGGGCGGAGCCGGCGAAGTCGCGGTGCGGCACGCGGGCGGGCGGCTGACGGTCGGCGCGGTGCCGGCCGACCCCGGTCCCGACTGGCAGGAGCTGCGCGTCCTGCACTGCACGGCCGACGGCCTCGACCTGCGCGTACGGCTCGACGACATCGACCCCTTCCGCGACTGCCACCGCCTCTCCGCGGCCGGGCGGCTGACCGACGAGGCGGCCGGGGAGTGGCAGCGGCTGCTCGCCGAGGCGTGGCCGGTGCTGGCCGCGCACCACCGCCGGTACGCCGAGGGGATCGCCGCCGGGCTCGTCACGCTCGTGCCACTGCACACCGAGCGCACCAACCACGGGGTCAACGTCACCAGCCTGGACGCGTTCGGCGCGGTGTCGCTGACCCGCCCGGTCGACGGCATCTCGCTGGCGGTGGGGCTGCTCCACGAGTTCCAGCACGCGAAGCTCGGCGCGCTCATCGACCTCGTACCTCTCCACGAGCGGGACGACCGTCCCCGCTACTACGCGCCCTGGCGCGACGACCCCCGCCCACTCGGCGCGCTGCTCCAGGGCGTGTACGCGTTCCACGGCGTCACCGACTTCTGGCGCGTGCAGCGGCACCTGGCCAGCGGCGGGCAGGCCCGGTACGCGCAGGTGGAGTTCGTGCGGTGGCGCGACCGCGTGTGGCGCACGCTGGGCGTGCTGGAGGAGTCGGAGCGCTTCACCGGCGTGGGGCGGCGCCTGCTGGCCCGGATGCGCGCCGTGCAGCGGGAGTGGTGGGACGAGCCGGCGCCCGCCGACGCGGTGGAGCTGGCTCGCGAGGCGGCCGAGGACCACCTCGTCGGCTGGCGGCTGCGCAACGCGCGCCCCGACGCGGCGGCGGTGTCCCGGCTGGCCGAGGCGTGGCGGGCCGGGCGCGCGTGCCCGGCGGAGGCGGTCGCGGTCGAGGTGGCGCCCAGCGCGCGGGCGCTCGCGCAGAGCGTCCGACTCGACCTGGTGCGGCTGCGCGTGGTCGACCCGAGCCGCTTCGCGAGTCTCGTGGCCGATCCGCGGGGACTGGGCCGGGTCGTATCCCATGCGACCGGTGCGGACCTGGCGCTGGCCGGCGGTGATGCGGTGGCGGCACGCGATGCCTACGCGGCCGAGCTGGCCGCGGACCCGGACCGGCTGGATGCCTGGATCGGTCTGTCGCTGGCGTGCCAGCGGCTGGAGCCGCGGCTGTTCGACTTTCCGGAGCTGTGCCTCGCGGTGCACCGTCACCTGCGCGAGTCGGGCGATCCGGCCCCTGACCCGGTCGCGCTCGGCCGGTGGCTGGTGCCCGTACGAAGGACCGACGCGGCGGGGCGCGGCCACTAACATCGACGCGTGCGCCTGAGAGCCGGCTCGTTACTGCGCGGCAAGCGCCGGATCATCTACCAGAACACGTGCGACCGCGCCCGGGGCCAACCCCGCGCGGGCCGGCACGCCGGGCGGTGGCAGCGGCGGCGCGATGTACTTCGACGGCGACCGGATCACCGTCCGGGTCGCCGGCACGCTCATGGAACGCAACCACGCGCGAGGGCGGCGGCGCGGTCTTCTTCGTCAGCAACGACCGCACGGGCAGCCTGAAGATCGAAAACTCCACGCTGCGGCGCAATCCGAGCGACGGGTTCGAGACGCTGCCGGGGATCTTCTATCTGGGTACGGCCGAGCGTCCCTCGATCACCGGTCCCAAGCCGAGCTGATGCCTTCGGGCTCAGCCGGCGCGGTGCCGTAGCCCGTCGACGAGCAGGTCGAGGAGGCGCCCTGCCTGCGCACGCTCGCCAGCAGCCATCGACACGCCGCCGAGGCCGACGAGCACGTCGCCGGGCTGGGCGTCCGGCCGGATCACGCCGGCCGCCACGCCTGCCTCCAGCAGCGCCGACATCGCCGAGGTGAGCCGGTCGCGGCTCTGCGAGTACGGGTTGACGCCCGACGCGATGACCACGCGAAGCGCGTCCGACATGCCGCGTTTGGTGGCCATGTAGTCGACGAACCGGTCCATCCAGGTGCGCAGCGCCTCGTCCGGCGGCTGGGCGGTGAGCAGATCGGCGACCGAGTCGCAGAGGCGGGCCAGCTCGTTGCGGTATGCCGCCTCGATCAGCGCCTCCCGGGTCGGGAAGTGGCGGTAGAGCGTGCCGATGCCCACGCCCGCGTCCTTGGCGATCGCGTCGAGTGTGACCTCCGGTCCGTCCTGCGAGAACGCCCGCACGGCGGCGTCGAGCAGCCGCTCCCGGTTGCGCTGTGCGTCCGCGCGCACGATGCTCCTTCCCCCGTATGCGGTGCAGGTCACTCGGTGACCGGAGGAGGCTCCGCTTAAGGTCGCGGTGAAGTGGAGGCTCCTCCGTTTTAGCCTACTACTGCCCGCGCCGGAGGCAGCCGCAACCGACCACCTCGGCCGCGGTTGGGCCTGCCCCCGGGGGGTAGCTCTGCGGCGGAGGTGGGTCACATGCGGGCGGAGCCGTGATCGAGGACCTGGCCGCGGCGCGGCTTCAGATGGCGCTCTCGCTGGGCTGGCACATCATCATCGCCTCGTTCGGGGTCGGCATGCCGGCGGTGACCGTCTTCGCGGAGTGGCGCGGATACCGCACCGGCGACCCCGCCTACACGCGGCTGGCACACCGCTGGGCGAAGGCGATGGGCGTGCTCTTCGCGGTCGGCGCGGTGTCCGGCACGATCCTGTCGTTTGAGATGGGGCTGCTCTGGCCCGGGCTCATGGGCCAGTACGGCGACGTGATCGGGATGCCCTTCGCGCTGGAGGGCATCGCGTTCTTCATCGAGGCGATCTTCCTCGGCATCTACCTGTACGCCTGGGACCGCCTGCCGCCCCGCGCGCACATCCTCTCCGGCATCCCGGTGTGCGTGGCGGGCGTGGCGTCCGCTTTCTTCGTCGTCTCGGCCAACGCCTGGATGAACCAGCCGCGCGGCTTCGACCTGGTCGCCGGCGAGGTGACCGACGTGGATCCGTGGGCGGCGATGTTCAACCCGGCGACGCCGCCGCAGACCGTACACATGATCGTGGCGGCCTTCATGGTCACCGGCTTCGGCATCGCCAGCGTCTACGCGGTCGCGTACCTGCGCGGGCGGCGGGACCGTCACCACAGGCTGGGCTTCGCACTGCCGTTCACCATCGCCGCCGTACTCGCGCCGGTCCAGGTCGTCGTCGGCGACTGGGCGGCGCACTTCGTCGGTACGAACCAGCCGGCCAAGCTCGCCGCGATGGAAGGGCTCGCCACCACGCAGCGCGGGGCGCCGCTCTCGCTCGGCGGCGTGTACGTGGACGGCGAACTCCGGTACGCCATCGAGATCCCGAACGCGCTCTCGCTGCTCGCCCACTGGGACCCGAACGCCGAGGTCACCGGCCTCGACCAGGTACCGGACGACGCCGAGCCGCCGGTGACGGTGGTGAAGTGGGCGTTCCAGGTGATGGTGGCGATCGGCTTCGGGCTGCTCGGGCTCGCCGGCTGGTGGGCGCTGGCCTGGTGGCGGCGGCGCGGTCCGCCGCGCTCCACCTGGTTCTGGCGCGCGGCCGCGCTCGCCGGGATCGGTGCCGCCGTCGCGGTCGAGGCCGGTTGGGTCGTCACCGAGGTGGGGCGCCAGCCCTGGGTCGTGTACGGCCAGCTCCGCACCGCCGACGCGGTCAATCCCGCGCCAGGGCTGGCCGCCGGCCTGGCACTGGTCGCCTCCGTCTACGTGTTCCTCACCGCCGCCACGGTGGTGGTGCTGCGCCGGATGGCCCGCCGCAACGCCGAGGAGCCGGTGGCGCCGCAGGAGGAGACACCGTGATCGATCGGGGACGGCGATGAGCGCCGCGGTCGCGCTGCTCGTGGTGCTGTGGCTGGGGCTGACCCTCTACACGCTGCTCGGCGGCGCCGACTTCGGCGGCGGCATCTGGGACCTGGTGGCCGGTGGCGCGCGACGGGGCGCACCGCAGCGGGCGCTGATCGAGCACTCGATCGGCCCGGTCTGGGAGGCCAACCACGTGTGGCTGATCCTGGTGGTGACGCTCTTCTGGACCGCGTTCCCGCCCGCGTTCGCCGCGTTCGCGTCCACCTTGTACATCCCGCTGACGCTCGCCGCGCTCGGCATCATCGGGCGGGGCGCGGCGTTCGCCTTCCGCAAGGCCAGCGACACGCTCGCCGAGCGCCGCCTCTACGGCGCCACCTTCGCCGCCTCCTCCGTCCTCACCCCCTTCTTCCTGGGTACGGTCGTCGGGGCGGTCGCCTCCCGCCGGGTACCGCGCGGTGTGGCGGCCGGCGACATCTGGACGAGCTGGCTCAATCCCACCTCTCTCTACTGTGGACTGCTGGCGGTCGGCGTCTGCGCGTACCTCGCCGCCGTCTACCTGCTCGAGGACGCCCGCCGCGCCGGCCGGCCCGAGCTGGTCACCGCGTTCCGCCGCCGGGCGCTGGTCACCGGTGTGGCGGTCGGCGCGGTCGCCCTCGCCGGGCTGGCCGTGCTCGCGGCGGACGCCCCGGACCTCTACGCCGGACTGCGTGGCCAAGGGCTGCCGGTCGCCGCCCTCTCGGTGGTCGCCGGGCTGGCGTCGCTGGTGCTGATCGCGATGGGGCGGCATCTGCTGGTCCGGGTCACCGCCGCCGGTGCGGTCACCGCGATGCTGTGGGCGTGGGCCGCTGCGCAGTATCCGCTGCTCCTGCCCCCGGACCTCACCGTGGACGAGGCCGCCGGCGCCCCGGCCGTCCTCGCCGCCGTGCTGGTGGTGCTGGCGGCGGGCGCCGTGCTGCTGGTCCCGTCGCTGCTGTGGCTCTTCGCCATCTTCCAGCGCACGCCCGGCGCCCACCGCCGCCCCGATCCGCGTTAGCCGGCCAGCGCCGCCTTGGCCTGGGCGCTCGCCTGGTCGAAGAGCACCTCGGTGCGCCGCGCCTGGATGCCGTCGAGCGCCGCGCGTACCACCTCGGCCGGGTCGTGCTTGGGCACGTCCCAGCCGGCCATCATGTCGGTGTCCGCGGCGCCGAGGTGCAGCGCGGTGACGAGCGTGCGCTGGGCGGCCAGCTCCACGCGTACGGCGTTGGTGAGGCTCCACTGCGCCGCCTTCGCCGCGCTGTACGCGTTCGCCCCGTCGAACGGCATCCACGACAGCGCCGAGAGCACGTTGAGGATCGCGCCACCGCCGTTCGCGGCCAGCGTCGGGGCGAACGCACGGATCATCCCGAGCGTGCCGAAGAAGTGGGTACCCATCTCGAGCTGGATCTTCGCCAGGTCGCCGGTGACGAGGTTCTGCGCGGTGGCGATGCCGGCGTTGTTGATCAGGAGGGTCACGTCGGGCGCTGCCGCGGCGGCGGCCGCCACCTGTGCCGGGTCGGTGACGTCGAGGGGGAGCACCTCGACGCCGGGCAGGTCGACCCGCTCGGGGTCGCGGGCGGTGGCGTACACCTTGGCGGCGCCGCGGTCGAGCAACTGCCGGGCGAAGTGCCGCCCGAGCCCGCGGTTGGCGCCGGTGACGAGTGCGGTGGAACCGGAGATCTGCATGGCGGCTACGCTAAAACCTGACGTTGACGTCAGAGGCAAGTAGCGTGAGGGCGGTCACCACGGTGCGGATCGGCGAGGTCGCGGCACGGGCCGGCGTGAGCGTGCGGGCGCTGCGCTACTACGAGGAGCAGGGGCTGCTGGCGGCCACGCGCAGCCCGAGCGGGCAGCGCACCTATCCGAGCGGCGCGGTCGAGCGGGTCCGGCTGATCCAGCAGCTCTACGCCGCGGGCCTCTCCAGCGGCCGGATCCGCGACCTGCTCCCGTGCATCCACACCGGGGTCAGCACGCCGGAGTCGCGCGCCCTGCTCGCCACCGAGCTGGCGCGGATCAACGAGCAGATCAAGGGCCTGGTCGAGACCAGAGACCGGCTAGAGAGCGTGATCGCGGTGGCCGAGCGCGCGACGGCCGGGCGCGGCCAAGCTGCCGGGTCGTGTCATGCCGGCAGCTGCCCTGCGTCGTCCTCGGATGTGGGCACGTCCAGGTAGCACCGAGCGGCGGACCGACCCTTGATCGGCGTCTACATCGGCTGTTCCGAGCGGATCGTGGTTGGTAGCTGCCCGTGTCGAGGCAGCCGGATACCACGATCTGCGCCCTGAGTTGACCTCGGACCGGCATACCATCCTGATTCGGGCAAGCCGGCGAAGGCGTCGTTTGCCGTCTCCGACCCGGGCCGTGGCTGGGCGCGTCGGTGCGCCCAGCTCGACAGCTTCTCCAACATGCGACCGCCTCGACCCCGAAAGGCCTCAGTAGGTGTTGCCGTGGCGGTCGCGCGACTTGAGGCGCGTGATGGGCATCGCCGGCGCGGGCAGGCGGTCACCGGTGTAGCCACGCACCTCGCCGAAGCGGGCCGACGCCGCCGCCCACTCCTCACGCGCCGCGGCGATCTCCTCGTGCGAGCGGCCGACGAAGTTCCACCACATGACCAGCGGCTCCTCGAACGGCTCCCCGCCGAGCAGGAACAGCCGCGTCTCGTCTCGCGCGGAGAGCGTGAGCGACCCCCGCCCCGAGCCGAGGTAGAGCAGCGCGCCCGGATCGAGCGAGGTGCCGCCGACGTGGGCGGTGCCGGTGAGCGTGATGGCCGCGTACTCGAAAGCGGGCTGGAGGGGCAGGGAGATCTCGGCGCCCGCGGCGAGCGCGATGTCGGCGCCGAAGAGTGGGGTGTGCACCTGCGCCGGCGAGCGGAGGTCGCCGAGCTCGCCGACCACGACGGTGATCGTCGCGCCCTCCTCGCGGAGCACCGGCATGGTCGCGTGGTGCTCGAAGCGCGCCGCGCCGGCCCGGGCGCCGTCGGGGAGCGCGACCCACAGCTGGAGGCCGTGCAGGCCCGGCGGATGGCCGGGCGGCGACTCCTCGGAGTGCGCGATGCCGTGGCCGGAGGTCATCAGGTTGAGCTGGCCGGGCACGATCGTCTGGAGGCTGCCCAGGCTGTCGCAGTGCAGCACCTCGCCGTCAAGCAGCCAGGTCACGGTCTGCAGGCCGGTGTGCGGATGCGGCGGCACCTGCATGCCCGGACCGGCGCCGATGTCCTCCGGGCCGAAGTGGTCGACGAAGCACCAGGCGCCGACCATGCGCCGCTCGCGGTGCGGGAGGAGCCGGCGCACCACCGTGTACTTGCCGATGGGCACGTCATGGCCGGGCAGCAGCACGTTGGTCGGGGCCGCGATCACCGTCGCGGTGTTGCCGCTGAGCGTCTCCTCCGGGTCCGCCTCCAGGTTGCTCACGGTCCCGACTGTACGCCGGCACGACGCGAGTAGGCCCGGACCGCTGGGATCCGGGCCTACCAGGTGGAGCGGCTGCCGCTTACTCGTCGTCGAGGTCGTCGTCCAAGCGGGCGAGCCAGGTGGCGAACCGCTCGATCGGCGTCTCGAACTCGGGGTTGAGGTCGACGAAGTCGCGCAGCCGCTCGGCGACCCACTCCATCGTCACGCTCTCGTCGCCGCGCCGCTCGGCCAGCTCCTCGATGCCACGGTCAGTGAAGTACATGGAGGGCGGCCTCCATCAGCGAGGCCTGCTCGGCCTCGTGGAGCTTGGCCGAACCGACCGCCGGCGCGGCTGCCGCCGGACGGGAGATCCGCCGCAGCCGCACGCCCTCCAGGTGCTCCAGGAGGTTGAGCGCGACGAACGACCAGGCGCCCTGGTTGGCCGGCTCCTCCTGGACCCAGGCGAAGTCCTTCGCGTTCGGGTACGCCGCCAGCGCCGCCTTGAGCTCCTCCACCGGCAGCGGGTAGAGCTGCTCCATGCGGAGGATCGCGGTGTCGGTGACCTTGCGCTCGGCACGCGACTGGAAGAGGTCGTAGTAGACCTTGCCGGTGCAGAGCAGCACGCGCCTGACCTGCTCGGCCGAGGGCGCGCCGGGGTCGGCGAGCACCGGCTGGAAGGTGCCGGTCGTGAAGTCTTCCACCGCGGAGACCGCGAGCCGGTGGCGCAGCAGCGACTTGGGCGTGAAGACCACGAGCGGCTTGCGCTTGGGCGAGAGGCCCTGGCGGCGCAGCAGGTGGAAGTAGCTGGCCGGCGTGGTCGGGTTGGCCACGCGCATGTTGTCTTCCGCGCAGAGCTGGAGGTAACGCTCCGGCCGGCCCGAGGTGTGGTCGGGGCCCTGGCCCTCGTGGCCGTGCGGGAGCAGCAGCGTCAGCGACGACGGCTGGCCCCACTTGACCTCGCCGGACGACACGAACTCGTCCACCACCGACTGGGCGCCGTTGGCGAAGTCGCCGAACTGCGCCTCCCACACCACCAGCGCCTCGGTGTTCTCCACCGAGTAGCCGTACTCGAAGCCCATCGCCGCGAACTCGGAGAGCAGCGAGTCGTGCACGAAGAACCGGGCCTGGTCTTCGGCGAGCGCGGAGAGCGGCAGGTGCTCTTCGCCGGTGCGGGCGTCGATGATGTTGGCATGCCGCTGCACGAAGGTGCCGCGCCGTGAGTCCTGCCCGGCGAGGCGCACGGTCACCCCGTCGTGGAGCAGCGCGCCAAACGCGATGATCTCGCCGAAGCCCCAGTCGATCGTGCCCTCGACGGACATCTTGGCCCGCCGGTCGAGCAGCTGCTGGATCCGCTTGTGCGGCGTGAATCCCTCGGGCAGGTTGACGTGCGCGTCGCCGACCGCCTTGACGACCGAGGCGTCGACGGCGGTCTTCACCTCCGGCTCCGGTACGGGCTGGCGGGTGCGGGTCGGGCGGGTCTCCGACACCGCCGCGTCGCGGGTCGCCTTGAAGACCTGCTCGAGCTGGGCCTGGTAGTCGCGGAGCAGCTCCTCGGCATCGGTCACCGTGATGTCGCCCCGGCCGATCAGCTCCTCGGTGTACAGCTTTCGCACCGAGCGCTTCTTGTCGATGATCGCGTACATCAGCGGGTTGGTCATCGAGGGGTCGTCGCCCTCGTTGTGGCCGCGCCGGCGGTAGCAGACCAGGTCGATCACGACGTCCTTGTTGAACGCCTGGCGGTATTCGAACGCGAGCCGGGCGACCCGCACGACCGCCTCAGGGTCGTCGCCGTTGACGTGGAAGATCGGCGCCTGGATCATCCGGGCGACGTCGGTGGAGTAGAGCGAGGAGCGGCTGTACTCCGGCGCGGTGGTGAAGCCCACCTGGTTGTTGACCACCACGTGCACCGAGCCGCCGGTGCGGTAGCCACGGAGCTGGGAGAGGTTGAGCGTCTCGGCCACCACGCCCTGGCCGGCGAACGCGGCGTCGCCGTGCACCAGGAGCGGCAGTACGGTGTAGCCCTCCAGCTTGAGGTCGATCCGGTCCTGCTTGGCCCGGACGATGCCCTCCATGACCGGGTCGACGGCCTCGAGGTGGGACGGGTTGGCGGTCACCGAGACGGGGATCGTGTGCTCGCCGTCGGGCGTGGTGAACTTGCCGACCTGGCCCAGGTGGTACTTCACGTCGCCGGAGCCGTGCGCGGTCTTGGGGTCGATGTGCCCCTCGAACTCGGAGAAGATCTTCTCGTAGGGCTTGCCGACGATGTTGGCCAGCACGTTGAGCCGGCCGCGGTGGGCCATGCCGATGACGACCTCGTCCAGCTCCGCCTCGGCGGACGCCTGGAGGATCTCGTCGAGCAGCGGGATCAGCGACTCGGCGCCCTCCAGCGAGAAGCGCTTCTGCCCGACGTACTTGGTCTGGAGGAAGGTCTCGAACGCCTCGGCCGCGTTGAGCCGGTTGAGGATGTGCTTCTGCTCGCCGGCGTCGGGCTTTTCGTAGCGCAGCTCGATCCGCTCCTGGATCCAGCGCCGCTCCTCCGGGTCCTGGATGTGCATGTACTCCACGCCGACCCGGCGGCAGTAGGAGTCGCGGAGCACGCCGAGGATCTCGCGCAGCTTCATCCGCTGCTTGCCGCCGAAGCCGGCGACCGGGAAGTTGCGGTCGAGATCCCAGAGCGTGAGGCCGTGCTCGAGTACGTCGAGATCCGGATGCTTGCGGATCTGGAACTCCAGCGGGTCGGTGTCGGCCATCAGGTGGCCGCGCACGCGGTAGGCGTGGATCAGCTCGTGCACGCGAGCGGTCTTGTTGATCTGGCCCTCGGAGCTGGCCTGCACGTCGCGGACCCACCGCACCGGCTCGTACGGCAGGCGGAGCGAGGTGAAAATCTCGTCGTAGAAGCCGTGCTCGCCGAGCAGCAGCTCGTGCACCGTCTTGAGGAACTCCCCGGACTGCGCGCCCTGGATGATCCGGTGGTCGTACGTGCTGGTCAGCGTGATGATCTTGCTGACAGCCAGGTCGGCGAGGGTCTCCTCGGACATGCCCGAGTACGGCGCGGGGTACTCCATCGCGCCCACGCCGATGATCGCGCCCTGCCCGGCCATCAGCCGCGGCATCGAGTGGACGGTGCCGATGCCGCCCGGGTTGGTCAGCGAGATCGTGGTGCCGGAGTAGTCCTCCATGGTCAGCTCGTTGCGGCGGGCGCGCCGGACCACGTCCTCGTACGCCTGCCAGAACTGCCGGAAGTCCATCTGCTCGCTGCCCTTGATGCTCGGCACCACGAGCATGCGCGAGCCGTCGGACTTGGCGAGGTCGATCGCGATGCCGAGGTTGACGTGGGCAGGCTCGACGAGGGCCGGCTTGCCGTCGACCTCCGCATACGAGTTGTTCATCTCGGGATGCGTGCCGAGTGCCCTGATCAGCGCGTATCCGATCAGGTGGGTGAAGCTCACCTTGCCGCCGCGCCCGCGGGCGAGGTGGTTGTTGATCACGATGCGGTTGTCGACCAGCAGCTTGGCCGGGATGGCGCGGACGCTCGTGGCGGTGGGCACGGCGAGCGAGGCGTCCATGTTCTGGGCGATGCGGGCGGCGACGCCACGCAGCGTGGTCGTCTTCCCGTCACCCGAGACGGGTGGCTGCTTGGCGGGCTGCTTCGGGGTCTCCTTGGGGGCGGGCTTGGGCGGCGCCTTCACACTGCCGGTCACCGCTGCCTTCGCGTCGGTGGCGGGCTTGCCCCCGTCGGCCTGGACCGTGTCGACCTTCGCACCGGCGGTCGCCTTCGCCCCGGTGGGCTTCTCGGCGGGCTCGGTGGCAGCCGGCTGGGCCGGAGTTTCCGGCTTGTAGTCGGCGAAGAAGTCGTGCCAGGCGGGGTCTACGCTGGCTGGATCGGCGAGGTAGCGCTGGTACATCTCCTCGACAATCCACTCGTTTGGGCCGAAGCCGGCCAGCGGGTTGTCCTGCGATGCCTGTTGGGTCGACACGGCCAGTAATCGCCTCTTTCACGCGGTGGACGCCTCGGGCGGGAGTCAGAAGTCGGCATCAAGGCTACGCCGTGCGCATTCCAGGTGCGTGACCGCCGTCTTCCCGTGTTGTGATTCACAAATGTCACATCACGATCGGGGCGCCCCGTGGTAACGGAGCGCCCCGAAAGTGACTACGAGACGTCGCGCGTACGGGTGATCAAGGTGCCAATCGTGCCCGTGATGGCCGCCCAAGCGACGAGGATCACCGCCCCGACCCAGAAGACGGGTTGGCCGGGAAGGTTGGTGCCGCTGACCATCAGGCCGGACGCGATGGACGGCAGGCCGTACTGCAGGTCCTGGATCCAGTCCGCGTCGAGCCAGGTGGCGAACAGCGTGAAGAAGATCGCGCCGGCCGCCGTGCCCAGCAGGTAGAGCGCCACCGCCGTCACGGTCGCGCCGATCTGGCTGCGGATCAGCACGCCGAAGCCGACGCCGAGGATGCCCCACAGCACGTACGCGAGCAGGTTGAGCAGGATCGACCGGATCACCGCCCACTCGCCGAGCTGGCTGGAGAGGTCCTGCGTGTTCAGGAAGATGATCGTCGCCGGGACGTTGAGCGCGGTGGTGACCAGCCAGAACCCGGCGCCGGCGAGGGCCGCGGCGACGAGCTTGGCGAGGATCACCGCGGTGCGGTGCGGCGTGGTGAGGAACGTGGTGGTCACCGTCTGGTGCTGGAACTCGCTGGTGATCACCACGATGCCGAGCAGCAGTACGAAGAGCAGCCCGAAGAACTGCCCCGAGGTGTACAGGTTGGCCGCCTGGTAGACCACGTCCCGCGTGGCCTCGAAGGTGGCCGTGTCCTGCGGCGTCATGCCCTCGGGCGTCGGCTCGTTCAGCGAGAAGTGCGCGCCGACCGCGTTGACCAGGAAGGTCAGCGCGAGCATGACGAACGCGCCGAGCCCGAAGAGCCACCACGCGTTGGTCGTACGGATCTTCAGGAACTCGCTGCGGACGAGGTTCATCGGATGGCCGCCTTTCCCGCGGTGAGCTCCAGGAACACGCGCTCCAGGTCGGGCCGTTCGAGGGTCAGCTCGTGCAGCTCGACACCGGCCTTGAGGGCGGCCCGCCCCACGCCCGGCGCGTCGATTCCGGCGACCAGCAGGGCGCCCTCGCCATCCGGGGTGACGGTGGCGTTCTCCGCGGTGAGGGCGGCGGTCAGCTCGTCCGCCTGCGGCGTGCGGACCCGTACCTGCGAGCTGTGCGCCATTGAGCCCATCACCTGGGCGACCGTGCCCTGACGGATCAGCTTGCCGGCCGCGATGATCACCACATCGTCGGCGAGTAGCTGCATCTCGGAGAGCAGGTGGCTGGAGACGAGCACCGTGCGTCCCTGCGAGGCGAGCATCTTGAGCAGGTCACGCATCCATCGGATGCCCTCGGGGTCGAGGCCGTTGGCCGGCTCGTCGAGCACCAGCACCTTCGGATCGCCGAGCATCGCGGCCGCGATGCCGAGCCGCTGGCGCATGCCCAGCGAGTAGCCCTTGAACTTGCGCTTGGCCGCCGGGGTCAGGCCGACCATGGCCAGCACCTCGTCGGCCCGATGGCGCGGGAAGCCGGCGGCCGCGCAGATCACCCGCAGATGGTTGATGCCGGTGCGGCCCTTGTGCGCGCTGGAGGCCTCCAGCACCGCGCCCACGTTGCGTAGCGGGTCCTTCAGGTCCGCGTACCGCTGGCCACTGATCGTGGCGGTGCCGGCGGTGGGCGTGACGAGGTTGAGCAGCATGCGAAGCGTGGTCGTCTTCCCCGCGCCGTTCGGGCCGAGGAAGCCCGTCACGCGCCCGGGCTCGACGGTGAACGACAAGTTGTCGACCGCTCTGACGGTTTTATAGTGCTTCGTCAGGCCGGACACGACAATCTGTCCGTCAGACATCTCTCTCCTCCCGTGAGCAGGGCGCGAAGCCCGCGCCGCGCGCACACAGGGTGACGGTTGAGCAGAGGATTTTCAATCCCGGCGCGTTCTGGAGCGGCGAGTGTCGGGCGAGGTGAGAGGGCTAGGTAGCACATTCCAGATAAGCGCCACGCGTGAGACACGCTCGGGATACTCCCTGATCACCGTGGATGTTTACACAGGGAGCATGGCTGTACTCCTCACCAGCGCCGCATCCGCGGGGTCCACCGGCACCAGCGGATACTCGCTGCTGATCGCCGATGACGGCGCGGAGGTCGCCGCCGCACAGCGGCTGCGCTACGACGTCTTCGCCGCGGAACTGGGCGCGCACCTGCCCGCCGCCGGCTCCGGGCTCGACGTGGACGAGTTCGACGAGTTCTGCGACCACCTCATCGTGCGCGAGGACTCGACGGGGGCTGTCGTCGGCACGTACCGGATGCTCCCGCCCCAGTCCGCGGCGCGGGCCGGCCGCCGGTACTCGGACACCGAGTTCGACATGAGCGCGTTGAACCCGCTCCGCGACCACCTCGTGGAGACCGGGCGCTCGTGCGTGCACCCCGACCACCGCACCGGCGCGGTGATCAACCTGATGTGGGCCGGCATCGCCCGGTACCTGCACCTCAAGAACCTGCGCTGGCTGGGCGGCTGCGCCTCGGTGCCGGTGGCGCAGGGCCCGGAGATGACGGCCGGCGTGTGGGACCTGGTCCGCGCCAAGCACCTGTCGCCGCCCGCGCTGCGGGTACGCCCGCGCCGCCCGTGGCTGGCCGAGCCGGGCGCCGCCGAGGCGGTCGCCGCGCACACCGGGCGGGCCGCGGTGCCGCCGCTGCTCCGCGGCTACCTGCGCCTGGGCGCGTGGATCTGCGGCGAGCCGGCGTACGACCCGGACTTCGGGGTGGCCGACCTGTACGTGCTGCTCTCGCTCGACCGGGTCGACCCGCGCTACCTGAAGCACTTCCTCGGGGACCTGCGGTGACCACGATGGCCAGTACGCTCTGGCAGCCGCGGTCGGACTGCGGGCCGGAGTGCCTGCCCGGCCCCGAGGCGAGTCCGCGCGTCTCGCGGGTGCGGCAGGTCGCCCGCTTCTTCGCCCTCGTCGGCGCACTTGTCGGCGGGCTGGCGTTGCTGCCCGTACTCCCGCTGCTGAACGCGCGTGGACGCCGCGCCGCCGCGCGGGCCTGGGCCCGGTCGATCCTGGCGGCCCTGGAGGTGCGGCTGGTCACGAAGGGGCGGCTGCCCACGGCGAAGGCGCTGCTGGTGGCGAACCACATCTCGTGGCTGGACATCGTGGCGGTGCTCGCGGTCGCCCCGGCCCGCATGCTGGCGAAGCACGACGTGCGGGCGTGGCCGGTGATCGGATGGCTGGCGGCGTCGGCCGGCACGATCTTCGTGGACCGCGGCCGCCCGCGGGCGCTGCCGGGCACGGTGGCCGAGGTGGCCTCGGCGCTGCGCGGTGGTGGGGTGGTCGCGGTCTTTCCGGAGGGTACGACCTGGTGCGGCGTGATGACCGGCCGCTTCCGCCCGGCGATGTTCCAGGCGGCGCTGGACGCCGGCGCGCAGGTGGTGCCGGTCGCGATCAGTTACGGCAAGCGGCCGACGACCGTCGCGTTCCTGGGCGACGACAGCCTGTGGGTCTCGCTGCGCCGCGTGCTGGCCGTCCCGCGGCTGGTGGTATCGGTGACCGCGACGCCCGCGCTGCACCCCGAGGCGGTCGCGACCCGGAAGCAGTTGGCCCGCGTGGCCGAGGCGGCGGTGCGCACCGAGGGACCGGTGTACCAGCGCGCGATGGGGCTCGCGGCCTAGCCTGTCCGGGCCGGGCCGGTCGTATCGCGTTTCGGGGCTCTGGCCTATCGCGATGTATCGCGTTAGGCTGAGTCGCATGCCCACCTGGACCATCGACTCTCCCCGGCGACTCAGCTTCGAGGAGCCGGTGACCCGGCTCGACGTTCACCTCATCTCCGGCCGGCTCAACGTGGTCGGCACCGATGGGCCCGCGCGCGTCGAGATCGCCAACGCCGGGGGCAAGCCGATCATCGTGGAGGAGAGCGAGGGCCGGCTCACGGTGCGGCACGAGCGGATCCCCTCGTGGCAGGGCTTCCTGCTCTGGCTGATCCAGTTCGGCTGGTTGCACCGGGTCGACGTCTCGGTGGCCGTGCCGGTCGACGCCCGGGTCGACCTGCACCTGATCGACGGCACGGTGATCGCCTCGGGGCTGCGGCAGGAGACGGTCGTCGAGATGACCTCCGGCCGCGTCACGCTGATGGGCCTCGGCGGTCGCACGGTGGCGAAGCTGGTGTCCGGCCCGGTCGAGGCGCTCGGGATGGCCGGCGACCTGACCATGGAGACCGTCTCCGGTGAGCTGATCCTGGCCGACAGCCAGGCCGAGCGGGTGCACGCCCGCACCGTCTCCGGTTCGATCACCTGCGACCTGGACAACCCCCGGCACAGCGAGATCCGGCTCGGCGCCACGTCGGGTAGCGTGACCGTGCGCGTGCGCGAAGACAGCGACCTCGCCGTCCACCTGCACACCGCCTCTGGGCGCATCACCAGCGCCTTCCCCGGCCTGCGTGCCGGTGAGGGCCCGCCGTGGGTCAAGGATGCCCAGGGCGTGCTCGGTGCCGGCGAGGGGAAGCTGTGGGCGAGCACCACGTCCGGCAGCATCGCGCTGCTCTCCAGACCCGCGCCCGACCCTGATGAAGCCGAGCCCGAGGATGCCGCGATATGACTGCCGTGTTCAGCCACGGGCGGCTCCGGCTCTACCTGCTCAAGCTGCTCGACGAGGGCCCCAAGCACGGATACGAGCTGATCCGGCTGCTGGAAAATCGCTTCCTGGGGCTGTACGCGCCGAGTGCCGGCACCATCTACCCCCGCCTCCAGCGGATGGAGGCCGAGGGGCTGGTCTCGCACACCGCGGCCGGCGGCCGGAAGGTGTACGAGATCACCGACGCCGGCCGCGCCGAGCTGCGGCAGCGGGCCGCCGAGCTGGCCGCGCTGGAGTCCGACATCCGCGCCTCGGTGGAAGACCTCGCCACACTGGCCAACGAGATCCAGGATGAGGTGCGCGGCTCGGTGCGCGACCTCAAGCGGGAGCTCAACGAGGCGGCCCGGGAGACTCGGCGCGGCCGCCGCGACTACACGTGGGAGTTCCAGTGGGCGACCGGGCGGTCCACCGGCAACGGCGCCCCGGCCTCCGAAAGCGCGATGGACGACCTGGAAAAGCGGATCGAGGCGTTCGCGGCCGAGGTGCGCCAGCTCGTGCGCGATGCCCGGCTCACCGACGGCCAGGCGCGCACGGCGACCCGGGTACTCGACGCCTCGCTGGTGACATTGCGACGCCTGTTCCGCAGATGACGCCGGTCAGGGTGGCCTCGTGGCTACTCTCAGGTTCTTCTCAGCCACTCCCCAGTCACGGCCCAGCGCCGAGGGGAATGATGTCTGGTATGGCCGCACCGCAGACTGAGGCGAGACTGCTCGTCGTCGAGGACGATCCCAACATCCTCGAGCTGCTCTCCGCCAGCCTGCGCTTCGCCGGGTTCGACGTGTCGACCGCGACGAGCGGCAGCGCGGCGGTCAACGCGGCGAAGGATCGGCGTCCCGACCTGGTCGTGCTCGACGTCATGCTGCCCGACCTCGACGGCTTCGAGGTCATCCGGTTGATGCGAGAGAGCGGCACGCGCACGCCGGTGGTCTTCCTCACCGCCCGCGACGCCACCGACGACAAGATCCGTGGCCTCACGCTCGGTGGCGACGACTACGTCACCAAGCCGTTCAGCCTGGAGGAGTTGACCGCCCGCATCCGGGCGGTGCTGCGGCGCACGACCGCCGGCGACCAGTCGCCCTCCCGCCTCACCTTCGCCGACCTGGAGCTCGACGAGGAGACGCACGAGGTCTACCGTGCCGGTCAGCGCATCCAGCTCTCGCCCACCGAGTTCAAGCTGCTGCGCTACCTGATGCTCAATGCCAACCGCGTGCTCTCCAAGGCGCAGATCCTCGACCACGTGTGGAATTACGACTTCCGCGGCGATGACAACATCGTCGAGTCCTACATCTCCTACCTGCGTCGTAAGGTTGACACGACCCAGCCGCGCCTGATCCACACGCTCCGCGGCGTGGGCTACGTGTTGCGAAAGCCGGCGACCTGAGCGGTGAGCTGCCTTCAGCCTCGACCGCGCGACGCTTCCGCCTCGTTGACCAGGGTCTGCCCTCTGGGACTGGTGGGCGCGAGGCGAGATCCAGACGGCGGTCCGGCGCCGGCTGGCGCCACCTGGGCCCGGCACAGCCGTCCTAGGCCCGGCGCAGCCGGTCGACGACCCACGAGACAGGCCTGAGGTGGCCGAGCATGATGAAGCTGGTCCGGCGCGTCCCGCTGCGCGTCAAGCTTGTGACCTCGGTGCTCGTCCTGGTCGGCGTGGCCCTCCTCGTGATCAGCATCGGCAGTGCGCTCGCCCTGCGCAGCTACCTGATCGACAAGGTCGACAGTGAGCTCAACACGCTGACCAACGCGGCCGCCACGTCGGTGATGAGCGGAAAGGACGTCTACGTCGGTATCACCGCCGATATCCTCGTCGCGACCGCCACGCCCGATACGGTCAAGATGTCCGAAGTCTCCAGCCTGCTCAAAGCAAGCCAGTTGCCCCCGTTGCCCACCGACTACGCGGGGTTCAAGGAGCACGTCGACGAGCCCTACACGGTCAAGGCGGCTGACCCGCGCGTGCGGTGGCGGGTCCTGGTCACCCAGCTGCCAAACGGCTACCTGATCGCGGTGGCGCAGAGCCTCGTCGACGTCGACGAGGCGGTCACCCGGCTGATCTGGGTCGACGCGCTGGTCGGCGGGGCCGTGCTGATCCTGCTGGCGACGATCGGCGCGGCGATCGTCCGCAGCAGCCTGGGGCCCCTGATCGAGATCGAACGCACCGCCGCCGCGATCGCCGGCGGCGATCTCACTCGCCGTGTCCCCGACCCCGAGCCGGGGGAGGAAGAGCCACAGACCGAGCTAGGGCGGCTGTCGCGCGCGCTCAACGCGATGCTGACGCAGATCGAGTCCGCGTTCACCGCGCGTGCCGCCTCCGAGTCCGCTGCCCGCTCCGCGGAGATGGCCGCCCGCGACGCCGCCTTCGCGGCCCAGGCGTCCGAGGCGCGGGCCCGCCGCTCGGAGGAGCGGATGCGGCAGTTCGTCGCCGACGCCTCGCACGAGTTGCGGACCCCGCTGACCACGATCAGGGGCTTCGCCGAGCTCTACCGGCAGGGGGCCGCGAGCACACCGGAAGACGTCGCCCGGATCGTGCGCCGGATCGAAGACGAAGCGTCCCGTATGGGCCTGCTCGTCCAGGACCTGCTGCTCCTGGCCCGGCTCGACCGCGAGCGCCCGGTGGAGCTGGCCCCGGTGGAGCTGCCCGTGCTCGCCGCCGACGCGGTGCAGGCCGCTCGCGCGGTGGCGCCCGAGCGCGACATCCGGCTGGAGGTCACGCCCGGCGCCGGGCCGCTGGTCGTGCTCGGCGACGACGGCCGGCTGCGCCAGGTGATCAGCAACCTGATGACCAACGCGCTCACGCACACGCCGCCGACCGCGTCCATCTTCCTCCGCCTGCGCTCCGAGCCGCTCGGCGCGCGGGAGGGGCGGGCGGTGATCGAGGTGGCCGACACCGGGCCGGGCCTCTCGCCCGAGCAGGCCGACCGGGTCTTCGAGCGCTTCTACCGCGCCGACGCCGCCCGCACGAGGCGGGCCGACGGCGCCGCCGGCAGCGGCCTGGGCCTGGCGATCGTCGCCGCGCTGGTGGCCGCGCACAACGGCACCGTCGAAGTCGACTCGGCTCCGGATAAAGGCGCGACCTTCCGGGTACGCCTCCCGTTGGCACCGGAAGACAGCGAGGCGTTGGCGTCCGACGACGGCGAGTGATTCACAGGGAACCTTCAGTGCGGTTTCAGGAGCGTTGAAGAGCCAACGGGGAAAGTAAATGTCATGAGCGAGCGCAGCGAGCGAATCATTGAGCAGTGCGCGGTTGGTGCCTCATGGCCGCCCGCCGCGGATCGAGGATTGTCATGAGCGAGCGGATCATCAAACTCAGTGGGTGGGGAGCCTCGTGCCCGCCCGCAGCGAAGCGAGGACGGGCATGAGCGACCGCGAGAGCAACCCGCAGGGGCAGCCGGCCGGCCCCGATGCCGAGCCGTCGCAGCCGACCCCCGAGCCGCCAGCCGCGGCACGGGAGCAGGCCGACTCGGCTGACCAGACCCAGCAGATGCCGGCCACCCCGCCCGCCGCGCCGGCGGCTCCGGCCGGGCCGCCCGCGACCGCGCCGGTGACCCCGCCCGCGCCGCCCGCGACTCCGGCCGGTGGGGCGCCCGCGACGCCGCCGGTGCCTCCGCACGCCGCGCCGCCGCCCGGGCCGTACGCGCCGGCGCCCAGCCCGTGGCAGCACCCCGACCGTGTGCACCAGCCGACCTGGCCGGGCAACGCGGGCTACGCCGGCGGTGCCGTGCCCCAGCCCGGTCCCGCCCCGGCCGGCCCGTACGCGCCGGTCTCCGGCCCGCACGTGCCCACCTCGGCCGCGCCCGCAGGTGGCCTGCCGTCCGCGCACGGCCCGGTCTCCGGCTCGGCGGCGCCCGGCTCGGTGCCGCCGGCGAGCGGTGGTGCCCCGCACTACGGTCCGTACCCTCCCGGTCAGGCACCGGTGTGGGCACAGCCGCCCGGCGTGCACCCGCACCAGCAGCGCCCCAGCCGCTTCGGGCGGTACGCGCTGCTCGGCGTCGCCGCTCTGGTGCTGATGGCCGGCTCGGGCCTCGTCGGTGGCGCGATCGCCACGGCGTTCGGCGAGTCCGGCCCGACGATCAACCGCACGTACTCCGCGGCACCGGTCATCAGCCAGGCCGACCTGCCCGGCATCGCCGCCCAGGTCTCCGGGAGCGTCGTCTCCATCGACGCGGGCAACGCCGGGGGCTCCGGTGTGGTGATGAGCGAAGACGGCTACGTGCTCACCAACAACCACGTCGTGGAAGGTGCGCGGGGCGGCAACCTCAGCGTCGTCTTCTCCGACGGCAAGACGGCGCGCGCCAGCGTCGTGGGCACCGATCCCCGCACCGACCTCGCCGTGATCAAGGCGGACGGTGTCTCGGGCCTCACCGCGGCGAAGTTCGGCGACAGCGACGGGATGCAGGTCGGTGACACCGTGCTCGCGATCGGCAGCCCTCTTGGCCTGGAGGGCTCGGTGACCTCGGGCATCGTCAGCGCCAAGGACCGCAACATCCAGACCGGCGGCGAGCAGCAGGACCCGTTCTCCCAGCAGCGCGGGGTGAGCTCGATCTCCGGCCTGATCCAGACCGACGCACCGATCAACCCGGGCAACTCCGGCGGCGCCCTGGTCAACACGCGCGGCGAGGTGATCGGCATCAACACGGCGATCCTCACCGCCGGGCAGGGCTCGGGCAACATCGGCGTCGGCTTCGCCATCCCGAGCAACAAGGCCAAGACGGTGGCGGACGCCCTCCGCAACGGCGAGAAGGTCAGCCACCCCTCGCTCGGCGTCTCGGTCAACGACGCGGAAGGCGGCGGCGCGCTGATCGTCTCGGTCACCGAGAACAGCCCCGCCGCGAAGGCCGGCCTCCAGCAGGGCGACGTGGTCAAGAAGCTCGGCGACAAGGACATCAGCGACTCCGACGACCTCGTGGCGGCGGTACAGGCCGGCAAGGTCGGTGACCAGGTGCGGATCACGTACACAAGAAATGGTCAGGAGCAGACGGCAACCGCGACGCTCGCTGAAGCGTCCTAACAAGCAGTACCGGCGCACGACGGGCGGGCCAGTGTCGCACAACGACACTCCGCCTCCTCCCCAAAGAGCGGCGGGCGACGTGGACCTCGGGGGTTGGCCACGTCGCCCGCCGCTCGATGCTGTACCCGCTTTCGCCTGGTCACTCTGCGCTGAAATGGCTGTACGGGTGTTGTCAGGTAGCGGACTGGCTCTCCCGTTGGTCTATGTCTGAGCCCTACTCTGCATCCCGCAACCTGGGGGAGGGGCAGAGTGACGGTCGTAGAGACCCGGTTGAGTGTCTGGGAGGCGCTTGCCGGCCGGGCACCGGGGCGGCCGGCCGGTCCGGGAGACCCGGGGCTGTGGGCCGCGGTGGTCGAGCGGCTCAATCCCGCGCGCGCGAAGCCGGTGCTGCGGCTCGGCATCGAGGATGTCGAGCTGGTCAACGTGCGCGAGGTGCCGTACGTGATGCTCCGCTCGCCGGACGATCGCGGCGCGGCCTGCTACCTGCGCCTCTCGCCGGAGGAGTGGCAGCTCGCGCAGCTCATGGACGGCACACGTACTGTCGCGCGGCTGGTCGCCGACTTCGCCCGGATCAGCGGGCGGCTGGCGCCCGACCAGGTGACCCGCGTCGTCGCCGACCTCGCCGGCAACCGGATGCTCGCCGAGCTGCCGCTCGACGCGTTCCGCCCGCTCGACTCGGTGGCCCGCCGCCCCTGGCCGGTGCGGGTCGGGCGCGGGCTGCTCGCGGTCGTGCGCGGCCGCCGGATGGTGCTCGCCGACATCGACCCGCTGGTCAGCTTCCTCTACCGGGCCGGCGGGCGGGTCCTCTTCACCCGGCCCGCCGCGTTCGTGCTGGGCGTGGTCGCCGCGCTCGGCCTGGTCCTCTTCGCGTGGACCTGGTTCCGCGGCGGGCAGGCCGTCTTCCTGACCGGTGGTTCGTATGCTGCCGGCGCCGCCGTGCTGCTCGCGCTCAACGTGGTCGCGCTCGCCAGCCACGAGCTGGGGCACGCGCTCGCCACCAAGCACGCCGGGCGGCGCGTGCCGGCGGCCGGGTTCCTGGTCTACTTCGGCATCCCGTCGATCTTCGTGGACACCACCGACGTGTGGATGGCCGGGCGGCGGGCCCGCATGCTCGCCACCGCCTCCGGGCCGGCGGCCGGCCTCGTCCTCGCCGGCCTCGCCCAGATCGTCGGGCTGCTGGTGCCCGAGGCGGCGCCGTGGGCGTTCAAGCTGGCCTTCGCCTGGTACCTGAACGCGCTCTTCAACCTCAACCCTTTCCTGGCGCTCGACGGCTACTACTTCCTGATGGACTGGCTGGAGATCGCCAACCTGCGCGCCCGCGGCCTCGCGTACGTGGTGGCCCGCCTCCGCCGCCGTCCACCGTCGTGGTCGCAGCTCGACCGGGAAGGGCGGATCGTCGCCCTGTACGGCACGCTCGCCGTGCTCTGGCTGGTCATCGCCGTCAACCTGGGCTGGCGGATCTGGACCGACCGGGTCGAGGGGCTGATAACCGGGCTGTGGCACTCCGGCTGGCCGGCCCGGCTGCTGCTCTTCGCGGTCGTGGTGGGGCTGGCCGCGCCGCTGGTCTACCTGCTCGCCGGCTGGATCGGCCGCACGTGGCGCCGGTTGCGCCGCCGGGCCGCCGAGCGGCGTGCCGCCACCGACCTGCCCCGCCGCCTCGACGCGCTGCGCGCCTCCGCGCTGGGCCGCCTGCCGCTCGACCGGCTCACCCACCTCGCGACCCACGCCACCTGGGTACATCCGCGCACCGGCGAGCAGCTCGTGTTCGCCGGCGCGGCCCAGCCCGCCGTGTACGTCGTGGTCGACGGCGCGATGGAGGGCCGGCGCCCCGGCGACCCGGCCGGCACCGTACGCGAGCGGCTCGGCAAGGGCGGCGTGATCGGGCTGGCCGCCGCGGTCACCGGCTCGCCGGCCGCGCTCGCCTGGCACACGGCCGGCACGACGCTGCTCGCCGTACCGCCGGGGCTCGTCGCCACCGCCGTCGGGCGGCTGCCCGGGCCACCTCCGGCCGACCGGGCCGAGGCCGAGGCGCTCTTCGCCGACACACCGGCGCTCGACGGGCTGCCGGCCGAGGAGAAGATCGGGCTGATCGCGCAGGCCCGCCCGATCGCGCTGGAGCCCAGTGCGCCGGTGGTCCTGCCCGCCGCGCATGCCGCGCTGGTGATCGCCACCGGCGTGGTCATCCTGCCGGACGGCACCGAGCTGCGCCGGGGCACCATGATCGGCCCGATGGGCCAGCACATGGACGAGCCCGTCGCGTACGCACGCACGCACGTCCGCCTCTGGACCATCCCCGCCGTATCCGGCCTGCCACTGCTGCTCGGCGCCTCCCCGGCCGGCGCGGCCGCCGAGCCCGCCCCGATCGTGCGGGGGCAGTCCGCACCGGCCGCCGGTGTACACCCCACTTCCGACTATCCGCCCCTCGCCTCGCCGCCCGGCCCGCCGCCGCCCGCTGACGAGGAGGTGGACCGGCGGTTCGAGCGCCGCCTGTGGTGGCTGGTCCTGCTCTTCCTGCTGCTGGCGATCGGCAGTGGCGTGGCCAACCTCGTCCCCGGGCCGGCGTGGGCCGAGATGCCCGGCGACAAGGCACTGCTGAGCGCCGAACGGGGGCGGGTCATCGCCACGCTCGACGGGCGCACGGTGACGCTCGATCAGGGCGACCGCCTGTACGTCGCCGAGGGCAGCGACATCCGCGTGCAGAGCCGGTCCACGGGGCGCCTGACCTTCCGGGGCGGGGCCGCGCTCGTACTCTGCGGCGAGACCCGCACCGACGTCGGCCCGCTCTGGAGCACCGGCCGCCGGCAGGTCGAGCCGCACGGCACGCTCACGCTCAACAGCGGGCGCGTACTGGCCGACACGGCATCGACGAGCGGGGCCTTCGCGCCGCTGGCGCTGGAGATCGGGAGCGACGCCACGCGGGTCGTCAACGACGGTCCGGCCTGGTACTCGGTGACCTCCGGCGACACCGTCGTCTCCGATGGCCGGGTCAACGTCGACGGCGACCGCCAGCCCGTGACAAATCAGCCGTTGACCTGCGGCGACGGCGTGGCCGTGCGGCCGCCGGCGGGAACGCCATCGGACAGCCCGTCGCCGTCCGAGTCGCTGGTGCCGGAGGAGACGCCGACGCCGTCCGCCACGCCTTCGCCGTCGGCCAGCCCGACGGAGGGCGAGGAGGAGCCGGTCGATCCCACCGACCCGGGTACGGACCCGACGACGCCCGGCGTTCCCCCGACCACCGCCGTCCCCAGGACTCCCAGCGTCCCCCCGACAACGCCCGGCCGCACCACTCCACCCCCTCCGACGACGAGCCCTCCGCCGCCTTCTGGGACGCCGAGTCCGGGTGACACGACAAGGCCGACCGTGGCCGTCGATGCCCAGCCGGGCCAGGTCTTCTGCGGCTCGGATGAGACCATCAGCGTCACCGGCTCAGCCCAGGACGACGTGAGCAACCCAAGTCAGATCCTGGTGCAGGGGGGATCGTGGAGGATTGGTGATCTCACCGGATCGATAGCCCTGTCCGGGAACGGCGCTGGGTTCAAGGGCAGCTTCGTCCTGCCGCCAGAAGCCGGCCGGCAGGAGGCGTCCACGGTCGTCATCACCGTCACGGCAACGGACGAGGCAAAGAACGCGGGTTCCGGCCAAGACACGGTTAGCTGCATCATCATCGGCTGAGGAGACATGGGTGCTTTGTTGGTTTTGCGCTAAGGCGGCACGTGGGGGATGCCGGTTCTGCGGGCGCGGGATTTGCGAGGATCACGCGCGCTTCGGGCCGTACCTCCTGGAGGTGCACCGCTCCGAGTCGCGGCGTCGCGCCGAAGGGCTCGTGGTGGAGGATGCCCTCCAGTGCGGCACCTGCCGTCCGCGCCCCCAGCCCGTACCCATGCCCGAGCTGGACTGATTCACCGCTCAAGCAGGCCCGGTGATGAGACGTGCCTGACCTGACGATGCCTGTCGTTGCCGTTTCGGGCTACGGTGACCAGCATGAGCGACTTCGATGTCGTGCTGGAGCGGCTGGTCACCGACCAGGCGTTCGCGGCGGCGCTGGCGGCTGACCCGGCCGCGGCGCTGGCAGGCTACCAGCTCGAGCCGGACGAGATCGAGCTGCTGCACAGCCAGGTGGGCGGCGACGCGGGCGGGCAGCGCGCGGTCGAGGTGCGCACCAACCAGTCGAGCCTCTTCGGCATGCTCTCGCCGCTGGTCGGCATCGCGGGCGCGCTGCCGGGCATCGCCGACAACCTGTCCGGCGGAGGCGGCACGCCCGTCACCGGGAGCGGTGCCGCCGCGAGTGGGGCTGGCACCGGCGGCAGCGGTGGCGGCCTTCCGGCGGACGCGGGCGTCGGCAGCCAGATCCCCCAGCCGGTCGAGGGCTTCGGACCGCGCCAGGGCGTCCCCGATCAGTCCGGCTTCGAGGGACACAGCGGCCGGTCCGGCTTCGAGGGACACGCCGGCCAGTCCGCGTTCGGGTCGCATCAGGGCGTGCCCGGCCAGTCCGGCTTCGGGGGGCGCGTCGGCCAGGAGGGCTTCGGGCCGCGCGAGGGCGTGGGCGGGCCGCCCGGCTTCGGGCCGCGGGAAGGGCTTCCGGGACAGGCCGGTTTCGGGGCGGCGCCAGGCGCTGGAGGCCACGCGGGCTTCGGGCCGGCGGGCACAGACGGCTTCGGGACGGCGCCAGGTGCACCAGGTGCGGCGGGACCGCCAGGCGCGGCGTCAGGCCCACCGGGAGCGCCAGGTGCGCCGGGAGCAGCGCCCGCTTCGCCGGGAGAGCCAGGTGCGGCGCCAGGCGCCTGGGGAGCGCCGGACGGCGCCGGGATCGGCGTGCCGCCGGGCACATCGGGCAGTGCCGGCTTCGGGGCGGTGCCCAGCGTGCCGGGGCAAGGTGGCCTCGGGCCTGCCGGGGGAGGCGCACTGCCGGCTGAGGGAGGCGCACTGCCGGGCGGGGGATGGCCGCCGGCGCAGGGGGCCGGGCCGGTGGGTCAGCTGTTTCCGGGCGGGCTGCACCAGGGCGGTGGCCTCGGCGGCTTCGGTGACCAGATCGGTGACGCGCCCACGCCGGGCGGTGCGCTGGTCGAGCCGCCAGGCGGTACCCAGGCAGGCTCACCAGGCTGGACGCACGCCGCGCCGCCCGGTGGCGCCTCTGTCCAGGGGCCTGGTGGCGACCATCCGATTCCCGAGGGGTACCACGCGGGCCTCGACCTCGACGGCGACGGCCGCGACGACGAGCACATCCTGCGCGGCCGGGCCGACGGTGGGGTGGACATCCTGGTCGACCGCGACGGCGACGGGCGGGTCGACATCATCGGCCACGACCTCGACGGCGATGGGCATGTGGAGTCCGCCGACTACGACAAGGACGGCGACGGGCACTTCGAGCGCACTCGGTACGACGACGACGGCGACGGTTGGCTGGACCGCACGGTCGTCAACGAGGCACCAGAGGCCGCCGAGGCCGGGCCGGGCGACGAGAAAACGCCGGGCGACGAGAAAACGCCGGGCGAGGGAGGAGCGCCGGGTGACGGAAAAGCGGAGGGCGCAGTCGACTTGGCATCGATAGCTCGGCATCTTCGCATGTATTGATGGTCATCCGGCGATGGTCACCTACCGCCCACCGCGTTGGCCCTAGCGCGGATGCCACCTCTCCCACCACGATGGGGCATGGGAGGTGGGTCGCATGGTCGCCATAGCCACCGACCGGCTGACAAAGGTGTTTCCTGACGGCACCGTCGCGGTCGACGAGGTGACCATCGAGGCTGCGTCCGGTGAGTTCCTGGTGCTGCTCGGGCCGACCGGCTGCGGCAAGTCCACGCTCCTCCGCCTCGTCGCCGGGCTGGAGGAGGAGACCCGCGGCCACGTGCTGATCGATGGCGAGGTGGTCGACCGCCTCACCGCCAAGCAGCGGCAGGTGGCGATGGTGTTCCAGGACTACGCGCTCTATCCACACCTGACGGTCGCGCAAAACATCGGCTTCCCGCTGCGCGCCGGCCACCAGGCATCCACTCCGACCGAGGTGCGGGTCGCCGAGGTGGCCGAGCACCTCGGCGTGACCGACCTGCTCCACCGCCTGCCCGGTCACCTCTCCGGCGGCCAGCGGCAGCGTGTGGCGATGGCGCGGGCGATCGTGCGCGAGCCGCGGGCGTTCCTGCTCGACGAGCCACTGTCCAATCTCGACGCTGGCCTGCGGGCGGAGCTCCGTGCCGACGTGGCCGCGCTCGCCCGCCGCCTCGGGGTCACCACGCTCTACGTCACGCACGACCAGACCGAGGCGATGACGATGGCCGACCGCGTGGCGGTGCTGCGCCGCGGCGTGCTCCAGCAGGTCGGCCCGCCCGCCGAGGTGTACGGCGACCCGGCCACGCTCTTCGTCGCCGCGTTCATCGGCACGCCCCGCACCAACCTGCTCCAGGGGGCCATCTACATCGAGCCCGAGCGTACGGTCGTCGACCTCGGCTCGCAGTTGCTGGAGCTGCCGCCCAACGAGGCGCTCGCCCGCCACCACAACGACCGGGTGACCGTGGCCATGCGCGCCGACGCGCTGCGGCCCGTGCCCGACGGCGCGGGCGAGGGGCCGGTGCTGCGCGGGTCGGTGCGGCTGGTGGAAAACCTCGGCCACGAGGCGCTCGTGCACCTCGACACCGGCATCGTGCCCACGTCGGTCGCCGAGTCGCAGCTCGAGTACCCCGACACCGGCCAGCACCTCGCCGACGTGATCGCCGAGGATCCACCGGTGGGCAGCCCTTTCCGGCAGGCGCTGGCCCGCATGATGCCGCACTCCCGGCAGGAGGCGCTTCCGGCGACCGCCCGCACGGAGTACGGCTTCTATCCGGTCTACGACGCCGAGCTGGAGGATCAGCCGCCGCTGGGGGACGTGGTGGTGCGCGTGCCCGCCCCGATCCTGCCCCGGCGGGGAGAGCCGATGACGGTGCGGATCGACCTCGACAAGCTGCTCCTCTTCGACCGAGGCGGCAACCGCATCCGCATCGCCTGACCACCGCGCCGCACCACCACCAGACCCGCGACCACAGCCGACGAGGAGCGGTGAGACAGCCGCCCGCCGGAAGAAAAAGCGACCCCCAGACACCACAGCCTCTTTACAAAAACTGTTAAGAGTCTTAATAATTGGCCATCCTTCGATGGGAGGCCGCAGTGAAGCGCACCCGTACCCTCATCTCCGCCCTGGCCGCCGGCGTGCTCGCCGCAACCGCCGCGCTCTGGCTGGCGCCGGCGGCGTCCGCGGCCACGCCGACGGCGGTGTTCACGAAGACGTCGGACTGGGGTTCCGGCTGGGAGGGCAAGTACACGATCACGAATGGCGGTTCGACGACGATCACGTCGTGGACGGTGGTCTTCGACCTGCCCGCCGGTACGTCTGTTGGCACGTACTGGGACGCGTTGATGACCTCGTCCGGCCAGCGGTACACGTTCACGAACCGTTCGTGGAACGGCACGCTGGCGCCCGGCGCGAGCACGTCCTTCGGCTTCCTCGGCAGTGGCTCGGGGTCGCCGTTGAACTGCAGGCTCAACGGCCAGGCCTGCGGTGGTGGCACCACACCGACGACCGCGCCGCCGACCACGCGTCCGCCGACGACGGCACCGCCGACGACGGCACCGCCCACGACCGCGCCGCCCACCACGCGTCCTCCGACGACCGCGCCGCCCACCAGCCCGCCGCCCAACACCGGGCTGCCCAAGCGGGCGCTGATCGGCTACCTGCACGCCAGCTTCGCCAACGGCTCCGGCTACCTGCGGATGGCCGACGTGCCCGCCGATTGGGACATCATCAACCTGGCCTTCGGCGAGCCCACCTCGGTCACCTCCGGTGACATCCGCTTCCAGCTCTGCCCGGCCACCGAGTGCCCCGGCGTGGAGAGCGAGGCGGAGTTCATCGCGGCGATCCGCGCCAAGCAGTCGCAGGGCAAGAAGGTGCTCATCTCGATCGGCGGCCAGAACGGCCAGGTCCAGCTAACCACCACGGCCGCGCGGGACGCGTTCGTGCGCTCGGTGAGCGCGATCATCGACCGGTACGGCCTCAACGGGCTCGACATCGACTTCGAGGGTCACTCGCTGTCGCTCAACACCGGCGACACAGACTTCCGCAACCCGACCACCCCGGTGATCGTCAACCTCATCTCCGCGATCCGCACGCTCAAGCAGCGGTACGGCTCGAACTTCATCCTCACCATGGCGCCGGAGACGTTCTTCGTGCAGCTCGGCTACCAGTACTACGGCTCGGGGCCGTGGGGCGGGCAGGACCCGCGCGCCGGCTCGTACCTGCCGGTGATCCACGCGCTGCGCAACGACATCACCGTGCTGCACGTGCAGGACTACAACTCCGGGCCGATCATGGGGCTGGACAACCAGTACCACACGATGGGCGGCGCGGACTTCCACATCGCGATGACCGACATGCTGCTCGCCGGCTTCCCGGTCGCGGGCAACACCGCCAACGTCTTCCCGCCCCTGCGCGAGGACCAGGTCGCGTTCGGCACGCCCGCGGCCACCAGCGCAGGCAACGGCTACGTGGCGCCGGCGGGCGTGCAGCAGGCGGTCAACTGCCTGGTGCGTGGGCAGAGCTGCGGCTCGTACACCCCGCGCAGCGGCACCAATCCCAACTTCCGGGGCCTGATGACCTGGTCGATCAACTGGGACCGCTACTACGGCTGGGAGTTCCGCAACAGCCACCGGCCATTCCTGAACTCCCTGCCTTAGATCCACTACAACAGACAGATCTGGGCTACCGCGATGCCCGCCGTGGTCCAGACCGTCGCTCCCGCGGCCTCACTCTCCGTGTGACCTGGAGGGTGAGGCCGCGCCCGTACGGAACCCCGCCGCCTCCGGCGGGACATCGGAGACAAACTAGGCGGCCGTCGCCAGGCGGGCGAGCGAGGCGTCCAGCGCGTCACCGTACGCGCGGTCGATCGAGCCCTCCAGCACGCGCTGGGTGACCTTGGTGCGGAGATCGGCCACCGGCTGGGTGAGATCCACCGGCCCGGAGGTCAGCTTCGACTCCAGGTTGTGCACGAGGTTGTCGAGGTCCTGGCCGGCGTCTTTGCGGATCGCCCCCTCGGCGACGCCCGCGTCGATGAGGCGGTCGATCTCCGCGATCACCGCGCGCACCGAGGGCGGGCCGGTGGGCGACACCGGTGGCGACGACGGCGCCGGCGGTGGGATCGGCTGGGCCTCCGTCGAGGGCGTGGGCACGGAGGTCGGTGGCGGTGGCGTGGTGGCGGGCCCCAGGTCCGTCGTGGGCGCGCCGGTCTGCGGCGGCGTCGAGCCGCTGTTGAGCGACATCCCCAGGAGTACGGCGGCCGCGAGCGCCACCACCGACGCCGCCGCCCCGACCGCGATCCTGGTGCGGCGGGAGCGCCGGGGCGGCCGGTGGGACGGCGCCCGCTCGGGGGCGGCCTCGGCCGGGAGCTTGACCGGCGGATCAGGCGTGGCCGGCGGGCTCGTCACCGTGGGCAGCGTGACCGTCGGTGAGAGCATCGTGGCGGCCTGTGGGTCGGCCGGGAGCAACTGGTCGCGCAGCACCTCGCCGACCTGCCGCGCGGTGGGCCGGTCGCGCGGGTTGCGAGCCAGGCAGCGGAAGCAGATGTCGGCGACCGCTGCCGGCAGCCCGGGCACGCCGACCAGCCGGGGCACCTCCGGATCCTCCAGCGCCCGGGTGAGGTCTTCCCAGGTGTCGGCCGGGTACGGCGGATGCCCGGTCAGCGTCTCGAAGAGCAGCACGCCGAGGCAGTACGTGTCGGTGGCCGGCTGCGCGGGCGTGCCGTCCAGCCGCTCGGGCGCCACGTACGCCGGTGTGCCGAACGTGTCGCCCTCCTCGTCTTCGTCGGGCGCGCCGACGTGCGTGGCGATGCCGAAGTCGAGCACCTTGGCGCCGACCGAGGTCATCATGATGTTGGCCGGTGTGACGTCACGGTGCACGATGCCGAGCCGGTGGGCGGCGGCGAGTGCCTCGGCCACCTGCGCGCAGGTCTCGACCGCCTCCGCCCACGGCAGCGGCCCCTCGGTCAGCCGCGCCTCCAGCTCCTCGCCGGCGAGCAGCTCCATCACCACGAACGCGGTGACCGTGCCGTCCGGCGCGATCTCCTCGCCATAGTCGTGCACCGAGGTCACGTGGGGGTGCACGAGCTGGGCGGCGGCGCGCGCCTCCTCCCGCACCATGTCGCGAAACTTCGCGTCGGCGGCGAGTGACGGCGCGAGCACCTTCACCGCGACGACCCGGTCGAGCACCTCGTCGCGGGCGCGCCAGATGACCGACATGCCGCCCGCGCCGATGTTGTCGATCAGGCGGTAGCGCCGGGCGAGCAAGCCACCCGGCTGCAGGGGTGCCGTCATCTGCGGCGTTGCCATCGTTTCGCACCTGCCTCAGGGTGGGAAGGTCGTATCAGGCTCTTTGAATCCGGACGCCCTGTCAACGGGCGGGTCGGACACTCCTGACCGTTATCAGGTGGTGTCGTCCCGCGCCCGCGAGGCGTACCCCGCCCGCCCGTGCCAACATGAACGACATGGTCAGCGGCCCAGTGGCGTTCGTGCTCGGCGGCGGCGGCGTGTTGGGCGCCGTCGAGGTCGGCATGCTCCGCGCCCTCTTCCGGGCCGGGATCCGCCCCGATCTCGTGCTCGGCACCTCCATCGGCGCGGTCAACGGTGCCCTCGTGGCGGCCGAACCCACCGAGTCGGTCACCGACCGTCTCGTCCGGCTGTGGGCTTCCCCCGAGGCGAGCGAGGTGTACGGCGACTCGGTCGCCCGCCAGTTGCGCCGCTTCGCCGCCCGTACCCACCTGCACTCGCCCCGCCCGCTGCGCCGGCTGCTGGAGCGGGAGCTGGGCGAGGGAGCCCGGTTCGAGGAGCTGAAGGTGCCGTTCCGGTGCTGCGCGGCGAGCATCGAGCGGGCGGCCGAGCACTGGTTCGAGAGCGGGCCGGTGGTCGACGCGGTGTTGGCCTCGGCGTCCGTACCCGGGCTGCTCCCGCCCGCCGAGATCAACGGTGAGCACTTCGTCGACGGCGGCATCGTCAACTCGATCCCGGTCGGCGAGGCGGTGTCGGCGGGGTCCAAGCAGGTCTTCGTGCTTCAGGTGGGGCGGATCGAGCGGCCGCTCAGCCCGCCGCGCCGGCCCTGGGAGGTGGCCCAGGTGGCGTTCGAGATCGCTCGGCGGCACCGGTTCGCCCGGGAGATGGCCGCGCTGCCCGACGACGTCGACGTGCACGTGCTGCCCACCGGGGGCGGCGAGCCGCGTGACGACACCCCGTGGGCCTACCGGGACATGGCCGCGGTGGGGCGCCGGATCAGCCGGGCGTACACGGCCTCCCGCCGCTACCTCCAGTCTTATGTGGACGGCGCCTGATGCCGCTGCCACCCCGATGGCTGCGCCGGATCGTCCTCGGACCGCTGGTGGTGGCGCTCGCCGTCGTCGCGGTCACGACGATTCCGGTGTGGCTGCTGCTCGCCGCCGCCGCTTCGCCACTCATACGCGGGCGGCTGCGCCTGCTCCGTCTCTTGTGGATCGGCGTGGTCTACCTCGTGTGGGACGCCGCCGCGCTGGTGACGCTCTTCGTGCTGTGGGTCGCCTCTGGATTCGGCTGGAAGGTGCGCTCGCCAGCCTTCCAGCGGGCGCACTACGTGCTGACCGGCTACTTCCTCCGGGCGCTCTTCTGGCAGGGGAGGTGGGCACTGCGGGTGAGCATCGACGTGGTCGGCACCGACCCGGACACCGCCGCGCCGGGGCGGCCCGAGGTGGTGCTCTGCCGGCACGCCGGTCCCGGCGACTCGTTCATCCTCATCCAGGCGCTCGTCAACTGGTACGACCGGGAGCCGCGGATCGTCCTGAAGCACACGCTCCAGTGGGACCCGGCCATCGACGTGATGCTCAACCGGCTGCCCAACCGCTTCATCGCGCCGGGCCGTACGCCGGGCGACTCGATCGAGAAGCAGATCGGCAACCTCGCCACCGGCCTGGACGACAACGACGCGCTGGTGATCTTCCCGGAGGGCGGCAACTTCACGCCCCGCCGCCGCATCCGGGCGATCGAGCGGCTGCGCGCCCGCGGGCACGTGGAGATGGCGGCGCGTGCCGAGCGTATGCGAAACGTTCTCGCGCCACAGCCCGGCGGCATGCTCGCCGCGCTCGACGCGGCACCGGACGCCGGCGTGATTTTCGTGGCGCACACCGGGCTCGACCGGATGCTGACCGTAGTCGATGTATGGCGCGAGCTGCCGATGGACAAACGCCTGGTCATGCGCTTCTGGTCAGTGCCGCCGGAGGAGGTGCCGAAAGATCGCGAAGAGCGCATCGCGTGGCTGTACGACTGGTGGGCCAGGGTCGACAAGTGGATTGAAACATACCGCGTTTAACACACAACGCGTATGGTGTCCGCCCGTGGAGCAGATCAGTCTGGTAACGACGGTCGTGGATGCCCGCTCGGTGGCCGACGTCCTCGCAGCATCGGCCGTCGCCGGGCGCCTGGCCGCCTCCGCTCAGGTCGGCGGCCCCGTGGACAGCACGTACTGGTGGGACGGCCGCGTGGAGACCGCGCAGGAGTGGTCGGTCGTCTTCAAGACGTCATCCGATCGTGTCGACGCGCTCGTGGACCACGTGCGTGTCGCCCATCCGTATGACGTACCCGAGATCCTCGTGACGTCGGTGGGCAGCGGCAATCCCGCCCACCACGCGTGGGTACACGAGCAGACCCGCCAATGACCGACAAACCCAACCCTTAAGGGTAGAGCTACCCCTACCTCACTTACGGGGGTTCCCAGGGTTTCAGCGCGCCGCTACATTGCGGAGACTTGTCCTACACGGCGCCTCGCTGACCGATCGGGGCGGAGAGCCCTACGCGGTTAGGAGAGCGCATGTCGGTAAGTGCGTTGGCGGAGCCTGCCCGAAAACGAGGCAGCGACTACGCGCAGTTGTCGAAGCGGATCAACGCGGCAGGTCTCATGACCCGCCGGCCGGGCTGGTACGCGGCGAAGATCGCGTTCACCGCCGCGCTGTTCATCGGGGGATGGGTGGCCTTCTTCGCGGTGGGCGACTCATGGTGGCAGGCGCTGGTGGCCGTGGGGCTCGCCGTGGCCACCACGCAGGTGGCGTTCCTCGGCCACGACGCCGGGCACCGCCAGATGTTCCGCACGCGGCGTCCGAGCGAGGTGACCGGGCTCATCGCGGGCAACCTGGCGACCGGCCTGAGCTACGGCTGGTGGATGGACAAGCACACGCGCCACCACGCCAATCCCAACCACGAGGACGAAGATCCCGACGTGGGCGCCGGCGCTCTGGTGTGGACACACGAGCAGGCGTTGGCGCGGCGCGGGTTCGGCCGGTGGTTCGCCCGGTGGCAGGCCTACCTGTTCTTCCCGCTGCTCACGCTCGAAGGGCTCAACCTGCACTACGGGAGCTTCCGCGCGCTGAAGGGGACGCCGATGCGGCACCGGCGGCTCGAGGCCGTGCTGCTGGTGATCCACCTGGTCGCCTACCTCGGTGCGCTCTTCGCCGTCCTCTCGCCCGGCAAGGCGCTGGTCTTCATCGCCATCCACCAGGGGCTGTGGGGCGTCTACATGGGATGCTCGTTCGCCCCCAACCACAAGGGCATGCCGGTGCTCACCGCCGAAGATGATCTCGACTACCTGCGCAAGCAGGTGCTGACCTCGCGCAACGTGCGGGGCGGGCGGATCGTCGACTTCGCGCTCGGCGGGCTCAACTACCAGATCGAGCACCACCTCTTCCCGAGCATGCCCCGGGCGAACCTCCGCAAGGCGCAGCCGATCGTCCGGGAGTACTGCCGGGAGCAGGGCGTCGCATACGAGGAGACCGGCCTGCTCGACTCGTACGGCCAGGCGCTGAGGCACCTCCACGAGGCGGGCAATCCGCCCCGCTGAGCCTGCTCTTCCACGGCGCGCGGCGGCCAGCCGTGCGGCAGGATGGAGGCCATGTCGCACGACCACCCGCACGACCACGGTCACGATCATCGTGGCTGGTGGCGGCGGGTGGTCCACGTGGTGCGGCCACACTCGCACGACACCGCCGACCACGTCGACAGCGCGATGGAGAGCAGCCGCGAGGGCACGCGGGCGGTCTGGATCTCGCTCGCCGTCCTCGGCGTCACCGCGCTGCTCCAGGCGGCCGTGGTGGCCGTGTCCGGCTCGGTCGCCCTGCTCGGCGACACGCTGCACAACCTCGCCGACGCGCTGACCGCGGTGCCGCTGGCCATCGCGTTCGCGCTGGGGCGGCGGGCGCCAACCCGGCGGTACACGTACGGTTTCGGGCGGGCCGAAGACCTCGCCGGCGTCGTGATCGTCGTGGTCATCGCGGCGTCCGCGGTGGTCGCGGGAGTCGAGGCGGTACGCCGGCTGCTCGCCCCCGCCGACGTCCACCACCTGCCGGCGGTGGCGCTGGCCGGCCTGCTCGGCTTCGCCGGCAACGAGATCGTCGCGCGCTACCGGATCCGGGTCGGCCGGCGGATCGGCTCGGCCGCGTTGGTCGCCGACGGGCTGCACGCCCGCACCGACGGCTTCACCTCGCTCGGCGTACTGGCCAGCGCGGGCGGCCTCGCGCTCGGCTGGCGCTGGGCCGACCCGGTCGTCGGCCTGGCGATCACCGCGGCCATCCTCGTCGTGCTCGCCGGCGCGGCCCGTCAGGTGTACCGCCGGCTGATGGACGCGGTGGACCCCGAGCTGGTCGACGCGGCCGAGCACGCGCTGGAGCACACCGCGGGCGTGCGGGCCGTGGGCGCCGTACGCGTGCGCTGGATCGGCCACCGCCTGCGCGCCGAGTGCGACATCGTCGTCGACCCCACGCTCACCGTCGTGCAGGCGCACGCGGTCGCGGTGGAGGCGGAGCACAGCCTGCTGCACGCCGTACCAAGGCTGGGGTCGGCGATCGTGCACGCGGACCCGCAGCCCGTAGCGGGCACCGACCACCACGAAGCGGTGGCGCATCACCGGAGGGAGTTGTCATGACGCTGGCCGAGTTGCCGGCCTGGAGCGGCGACGAGACCGAGATCACGCGGACCGTCGAGCTGCCCGGTTTCATGGACGCGATCGCGGTCGTCGACCGGGTCGCGGTGGTCGCGGAGGAGATGAATCACCATCCGGATATCGACATCCGGTGGCGGACGCTGACATTTCGGTGCAGCACGCATACGGCCGGGAAGGTCACCGAGCGCGACTACGAGCTGGCGAGCCGGATCGACGAAATCGTCGCAAACCAGTCCTGACCTGCCCGCATCGCCGGCAGCGGATCGCGGCGGACGGTGGCGATCGGGCAGGATGGCGGCGTGAGGTTCGAAGTCAGCAAAGTGCTCGACGCCATCGAGCAGCGCCTCACCACCGATCCCGTGCTGGCCCGGGCCGTGGTCGATCTCGCCGAGGTCGTGCGCTACGCCGACCTCGACGGCGGCCGCCCGGCCAGCCTGCTGCGCCTGGGGCTGGTGGTCGACGCGCTCGCCACTCAGCTCGCCGAGGACAACGCGGCCGTCTACGCGGTGGTGCACCGCGGCCTGCTCTCCGACGCCGACCTGACCTCCAACGAGCGGATGGTCGTGCGCCGGTGGGCCGACGACGGCCTGGTCGAGGTGCTGCCCACGGTGGGCGACCGCGTGCTGGAGGTCGCCGACCTGCTGGGGCTGCCGGTGCTGAGCCGGCTGCGGTTCGAGGGCGTCCGAGAGCGATACGGCTGGCTGGCCGGCCAGGCGGGTCGCCTGATGGCCCCGGTGCCCGGCAAGACCGGCGCCGCGCTGGTCGCCCAGGTCGGTGGCGGTGCGGCGCCGGCGATCGGCGCGCCCGACCCGGTCGGTGCCAAGGTGCTCGCGAGGCTGTGGCGGTGCCCGGAGTCCAACTGCGCAAACTTCGGCGGGGGCGGCGGTGCTTTCGCCGACCTCGCGCCCGCGCGGCGCACCGGCGGCCAGCCTCCGCCGACGCTGCACACCGGCACGCCCACCTGCCCCCGGCACGGGGCGCCGCTGACCGACGTCGGGGCGAGGCCGCCCGCGGAGGCGCTGGCCGTGCGGGTCGGTGGTGTGATCCGCCGCCGGTTCGTGGTGGCCGACGGCGACCCGGTGGTGGTCGGGCGCGCGCCGGAAAAAGGCGGCATCATGCTCGGCCAGTGGCTCAGCGACGAGGCGCGGCGGTGGATCAGCCGCAGCCACGTGCGCTTCGAGATGCGCGGCGCCGAGGTCATGGCCCAGGACGTGAGCACCAACGGCACCGGCGTGCGCCCGGGCGGCTCGATGGACGAGGCCGAGCGCATGATCCTCAAGCGGCAGAGCCGCGTGCTGGCGCCGGGCGACCTGATCGAGCTCTACCCGGGCGTGCACGTGGGCAAGGCGCGCACGCTCACCTCGGCGGTGCCGCTGAGCGCGGTCTCGGTGATGGCCGAGGCCCCCACGCTGTCGATGCGCATCCTCGACCGCTGAGGGCGCGGCCCGCACGGCCCGCGCCCTCGACGTCGCCCTGGGGGCCCGCAACGGCCCGCGCCCAAGGCTGGCGGCTCGCGCCGCGCGGCCCCAGGAGCCCGGACGCGCCTACAGGATCGCGGCCAGTTGCTCGACCGCCCAGCCCAGCTCGCTCTCCTCGACCACCAGCGGCGGGGCCAGGCGGATGGTCGAGCCGTGCGTGTCCTTGGCCAGCACACCGCGCTCGGCCAGCCGTTCGCACGCCGTCCGGCCGGTCATCAGCGCCGGGTCGATGTCGACGCCGGCCCACAGCCCCCGGCCGCGCACCGCGAGCAGGCCGTGCCCGACCAGCGCGCCCAGGTCGGCGTGCAGGCGGGCGCCGAGCTCGGCCGAGCGGCGCTGGTACTCACCGGTCTTCAGCAGGCCCACCACCTCGGTGGCGACCGTGCAGGCCAGCGGGTTGCCGCCGAAGGTCGAGCCGTGCTCGCCGGGGCGGAGCACGCCCAGCACCTCCTTGTCGGCGGCCACCGCGGAGACCGGCACGATGCCGCCGCCCAGGGCCTTGCCGAGCACGTACATGTCGGGGACCACGCCCTCGTGGTCGCAGGCGAACGTCGTGCCGGTGCGCCCCAGCCCCGACTGGATCTCGTCGGCGACGAACAGGACGTTCTGCTCCGTGCAGAGCGCGCGCACGCCGGGCAGGTAGCCCTCCGGCGGCACGATCACGCCCTGCTCGCCCTGGATCGGCTCGAGCAGCACGGCGACGGTCGTCTCGTCGACCGCGGCGGTGAGCGCGTCGAGGTCGCCGTACGGCACGACCTTGAAGCCCGGCGTGTACGGCCCGAAGTCGGCCCGCGCGTCGGGATCGGTGGAGAAGCTCACGATCGTGGTCGTACGCCCGTGGAAGTTGCCCTCGGCGACGACGATCGTGGCCTTGTCGTGGGGCACTCCCTTGACCTTGTACCCCCACTTGCGAGCCACCTTGATCGCGGTCTCGACGGCCTCGGCGCCGGTGTTCATCGGCAGCACGAGGTCTTTGCCGCACAGCTCGGCCAGCTCCCGGCAGAACGTGGCGAACTGGTCGTGCACGAAGGCCCGGCTGGTCAGCGTGAGCCGGTCGAGCTGGGCGTGCGCGGCGGCGATCAGCGCGGGGTGGCGGTGCCCGAAGTTGAGCGCGGAGTAGCCGGCGAGGCAGTCGAGGTAGCGCTTGCCGTCGATGTCGGTGACCCACGCGCCCTCGGCGGAGGAGATCACCACCGGCAGGGGGTGGTAGTTGTGCGCCGTCCACCGCTCGGCGTCAGCCACCGCGGCGGGCGTGCGTACAAGATCATCCACGATCACGACCGTACCTCCAGCGTGCAGCACTTCGGGCCGCCTCCAGCTTTGCGCAGCTCCGACAAATCAACACCAATTGTCTCGTATCCGCGGTCGCGCAGCGCGGCCGCCAAGCCGGTGGCCTGCACCGGGAGTACGACGTGCCGCCCGTCGCTGACCGCGTTGAGCCCCAGCACCTCGGCGTCGGCGGGCGTGGCGAGGACCGCGTCCGGGAAGAGTCGCCGCAGCGCCGCCTGGCTGCCGGGGGAGAAGGCCGCCGGCAGGTACGCCACCGTGCGCTCGTCCAGCACGCAGAGCGCGGTGTCCAGGTGGTAGAAGCGCGGGTCGACGAGCTGGAGCGTGACCGTGGGACGGCCGAAGATCTCCTGCGCCCGGCCGTGGGCGGCGGTGGTGGTGCGGAAGCCGGTGCCGGCCAGCAGCAGGTCGCCGGCGAGCAGCAGGTCGCCCTCGCCCTCGTTGACGTGCTTGGCCTCGTGCACCTCGAAGCCGGCCCGGGCGAACCAGTGCGCGTACGCCGGCGCCTCGTCGGCCCGCTGCGGGTCGCGGAACTGCACGGCCAGCACCCTGCCGTCGACCACGGTGGCGCCGTTGGCCGCGAACACCATGTCGGGCAGCCCGGGGAGCGGGGCGATCTCCTCGACGGTGTGCCCCAGGTCGAGGTAGACGCCGCGCAGCGCCTCCCACTGCCGCACCGCGAGATCGGCGTCGACCGGGGCGCTGGGATCCATCCAGGGATTGATCGCGTACTCCACGGCGAAGTACGTCGGCCGGCACATGAGGTATCGCCGGCTGGTGGCGTCCATCGTCATGGCGTCTAAGCTATGTGCCGCCGAGCATCAGGAACCACCGTCGAATCTTGCTTGTGGTCGCTATCCGTTGCGTGTTTCGGTGCTGTGAGCGGCGAATCATTGCGTACGACGACAGAGGGGGCGACGATCTCTCGCCGCCCCCTCCCGCCGGGAACTGTCAGAACCGGTCGACGGTCTGGGCGTCGAGCCAGTTGCGCAGTTCGCCGACCTTGTCGCTGGCCGTGGAGATCCACGACAGCGACTCGGTCACGACCAGGATGCCGAACACGATCGCGCCGAGGCCGAGCAGCAGCGCCAGCATCGCCTCGGTGCGGCCGGCCACGTGGCGGCGGCCGGTCGCCGAGATGCCGGCGATGGCGAGCAGTGTGGCCAGCGCGCCGGCCGCGATGCCGTAGCCGGCCAGCGTGCCGGTGAGCACGGCGAGCGCGCTCGCGACGGCGACGACCAGGGCGAGCGTCGCCATGACGCTGGACCGCGAGCGCGGTCCACGCGGCTCGGGCACCGGCTCGGGCTCGCGGCGGGTCTCGACCCGCTCCTCGACCCGGTCCACCGGCTTGATCTTCTCGGTGGGCGTCTCGTCCGCGGCCACCGGCCGTTCGCGAACCGCCGTGCGGCCCGCGCCGCGACCGAGAGCACGGCCTTCGGCTTTGCCCTCGGCACGACCCTCAGCCCGGCCTTTGGCGCGGGCTTCGTCTTCTCGCTGCGCCTCGCCTCGATGCGTCAAGGATGAGATCCGCACCGCAGCGCACCTCCTCATGCGTGCGCGGAGCACTTCCTGTTTGGCCACCGCGCGGGGGATGACATCGGCATACCCAGATGCGTGAGAAGTCATGCCTGCCGGCGGGACTCCCGTACCAGCGGGAAGGGAAGGGTCTCCCGGATCGAGCGACCGGTCAGCAGCATGACGACCCGGTCGGCGCCGAGTGCCAGCCCGCCGGTGGGCGGCATCGCGTACTCCAGCGCCTGGAGATAGTCCTCGTCCATTTCGGCCGCCTCCGGGTCGGCCGCCGCCGCGTCCGCCAGCCGTCGCCGCTGCTCGACCGGGTCGGTCAGCTCGGAGCGGCCGGTGCCGATCTCGGTGCCGTACGCCACCAGGTCCCACCGCTCGACCAGCCGCGCGTCGGTGGGGTGCGCGCGGGCCAGCGGCGACACCTCGACGGGGAAGTCCACATAGAACACCGGTGCGGTGGTGCGCGCCGCCACCAGCCGTTCGTACATCTCCCGCAGCAGCGCGCCGCGATCCTCCCGCTCGCCACACGGCACGCCGGCCGCCCCGGCCATCCGCCGCAGCGTGGAGACGCCGGTGTCCGTCGACACATACTCGCCAAGCGCCGCGGAGAGCGCCTGGTAGAACGGTACGACCGGCCACTGGCCCGTCAGGTCGTACTCGATCGTCGTGCCGTGGGGCCCGGGGCGGTAGGCGACCGTCGAGCCGTACGCGGCAAGCGCCGCCCGCTGCACGAGCGTCTGCGCCAGCGCCCGCATGGTGCGGTGGTCGGCGTACGCCTGGTAAGCGGAGAGCAGCGTGAACTCCGGGTTGTGCTTGGCGTCCGCGCCCTCGTCGCGAAACGAGCGGCCCAGCTCGAAGACCCGCTCCACGCCGCCGACCGCGAGCCGGCGTAGGTAGCGGCCGGGGCCCACACGCAGGTACAGGCGCAGGTCGTAGGCGCCGGCCCGGGTCGTGAACGGCCGCGCCGCGTCGCCGGCCGGCACGCGTCGCAGCACCGGCGTCTCCACCTCCAGGTAGCCCCGGTCGATCAGCGTGTCCCGCAGGCTCCGCACCGCGGCGCTGCGGGCGCGCAGCACGTCCCGCGCCTCGGCGCTGGTGATCAGGTCGAGGTAGCGCCGGCGTACGCGCGCCTCCGGCCCGGCGAGCCCGTGGCGCTTGTCCGGGAGCGGGCGCAGGCACTTGGCGGTGAGCTGCCACGCCTCGGCGCGGACCGACAGCCCGCCCCGGCGGCTGGTCACCACCTCGCCGCGTACGCCCACGTGGTCGCCGATGTCCACCGTGGACCGCCAGGCGTCCAGGTCGTCGTCCACCATCACCTGGAGGTCGCCGGTCCAGTCGCGGAGCGTGGCGAAGCAGACGCCGCCGTGGTCGCGCATCAGCACGATCCGACCGGCGACCGAGGCCGTCTCGCCGGTACGCGTGTCCGGCGGCAGCCCCTCGTGCCGGATCGTCACCGCCACGGTGTTGTCGGTGCGCGGGAAGCCGGCCGGGTACGGGTCGATGCCCGCCTCGATCAGCCGCTCCCGCTTGCCGAGGCGGACCTTCGCCTGCTCGCACCGGTCCGGATCGGCGTCGGTGGCCGGCCCCGCGTCCGCCGTCGTCGCCGTGCCCGTCGCCACCAGCGCGGTGGGCACGGCCGCGGCCCGCCGGATCCGGGCCAGGTCGGCGGCGCCGGGCGCGCAGGCGTACCGAGGTGTCCACTGTGGCTGGTAGCGGGCGGTCCGCGCGTATCGCCCGTCGCCCTCGACCGCGACACCGAGCGACACCGCGTCGACGCGCAGCCGGGGCGCCGCCCGCATCAGCGCCGCCACCAGAAACTCGACCACGCCCGGGTCGGCCTCCGGATGGCGGGCCACCAGGTCGAGGCTCAGCCCGTGCCCGCCCCACGGCAGCAGCGAAAGCAGCGCCCGCGGCGCGCCCTCGCCGTCGCGCGCCTCGACCAGCACGCACCGGCCGTCGCCGGGGCCGCCCAGCCGACCGAGGGCGCCGGCACCGCCCCACGACCGGGCCAGCGCCGCGGCCACCTTCAGCTCCTCATCGGGTACGTCCGAGAGCCGGCGCACCTGAGCGGTGTAGCCGGCCCGCTCGACCCGGCTGACCGCCTGCCGTACCGGGCGCATGCTCCGCCCGTCCAGTGTGAACTCTCCGGTGTGGAGGATCGCCTCGTCGCCGGTGCGGGTCGCGACGAGCCCGGCCCGCGCGTACGCCACCGCGCCCTCCTCGCTCGCGCCCGTGACGGCCGGCGTCCACGCGTACGTACGCGCCTCCGCCAGCCACGCCTCGACCGCCGGCCCCCACGCCGCTGGATCGCCGATCGGGTCGCCGGTGGCGAGGCCGAGGCCGTGCACCACGCGGTATGACACGGCCGACTTGCCGGTGGGCGAGAAGGCGGCCAGGTGGTCCCGCCGGGTCGCGAGGTAGCCGAGCGAGTCGCGGTCGCCGTACCGGCTGAGCAGGCCCCGGATCCGCTCCTCCGCGGCGGCGGGCAGCACCGCGGAGGAGCGCTGGGCGCGGCGCAGCGTCCAGAGCGCGGCCAGCAGCGCGAGCGCGCCGGCCAGGCCGAGGAGGAGGTCGACCCAGCCGGGCGGCCGCGCGTCCCGGCCCGGGTCGACGACGGCGCCGCCGAGCACCTTCTCCGCCGCGTACGCGACGCGCTGCCCGGCCCCGCCCAGCTCGCCCGGTGCCGCCGTCACGAGCAGGTAGCCGAGCCCCACGCCGGCCGCCGCGAGCACGGCGAGGACGATCGCCGCGAAGCCGGGGCGGCCGGGGCGCATCCGGGCGGTGAAATCCCGCCGGGCGGCGACGAGTACGAGCAGCGCGAGCGCGGCGACCGCACCGTGGATGGCGGTGACCGTGCGGTCCCCGGTGCCGATGCCGGCCTCCGACAGCCAGCTCGCGGGGACGGCGACCAGCGCTACGCCGACCGCGACGGCCACGGCGAAGTAGGCGACCAGCACCGCGTACGCGATCCGCCGGCGTAGGGCGGTGGCGGTGGCGAGCAGGGCGGCGAAGGCGGCGTACCCCAGGTTGGCCGGGACCGGCACGAGCGGTGTGCCGAGGTCCCGCCGTACCTCGTCGGTGAAGACACCGGCCACGGCCGTGAGGGCCGCGATCACCGCGACCGCCCACAGGATGGCCGCGAAGAGCTGTGGAACGCGTGCCGCGCGGGGCCGGGGCGCGGCGGTCGCGGTCGTGGCGGGGGTCTCGGCACGGGTCAGGGGCGGATCCAGCGTGGCGGTCACGTCGCGCCTCCTACCGGCGGTGGCAGTTATGCCGATTATGGGAGTATTTCTCAGGAAAAGCCGGTGTTTCCGCGCACGCGGGGTCTGGGTATCTGGTGGCGGTGCGGTTGACGGTTGGCGTCGAGGAGGAGTTCCTCCTTCTGGACGCCGAGAAGAGCCAGGCGGCCCCGGCCGTCGACGCGGTGCTGGCCGAGGTCCCCGACGACCTGCGGGGGCAGGTCGCTCGGGAGTACCTGACCAGCCAGATCGAAATCAACAGCCCGCCCGGTCTCGACCTGCGGGCGCTGCGCCACTCGCTCGGGCTGCTCCGCGCCGGCATCGCGGGCGCGGCGGAGCGGGCCGGTGCGCGGGTCGCCGCGATCGGCTGCTGCCCGGTCACCGGCCCGGAGCCGCCGGTGGTGGACGAGCCACGGTTCCACCGGATGGTCGAGCGCTTCGGGGCGCTCTCGCCCGGGCCGGGGCTCAACGGCGTCCACGTCCACATCGGAGTGCCCGACCCGGACATCGGCGTGCGGGTGCTCAACCACCTCCGCCCCTGGCTCCCGCTGCTGCACGCGGCGACGACGAATTCGCCGTTCGCCGAGGGGCGGGACAGCGGATACGCGAGCTGGCGCTCGGTGATGTGGGAGCGGTGGCCCTCGGTCGGCCCGACGCCCTACCTCGAGTCGCACGAGCACTACGAGGACCTGGTGGCCCGGTTGGTCTCCTCCGGGGCCATGCTGGACGAGGCGATGCTGTACTGGTACGCCCGCCTTTCCGCCCGCTATCCGACCATCGAACTCCGCCTCGGCGACGTCTGCCCGACGCTCGACGACACGATCCTGGTCGCCGCGCTCGCACGCGGGCTGGTCGGCACGGTGCTCGCCGACATCGAGGCGGGCCGCCCGGCGCCCCGGATCGACCACCAGTTGCTGGCGGCGGCGCACTGGCGGGCCGCGCACGACGGCCTGGCCGGGCGCCTGGTCGACCCGGCCGACCAGCGCAGCCGCCCCGCCTGGCACCTCTTCCAGCGCCTCTTCGACACCGTCCGTCCCGAGCTGGAGCGCAACGGCGACCTGGAGCTGACGACCCTCCTCATGGGACGGTTGCGGGCGAGGGGCACGGGCGCCTCCCGCCAGCGTGCCGTGTACGCCCGGACCGGTGACATCGGCGCTGTGCTCGACCTCCTGACGCTGCCCGCGTCACCAGTCGCCTGAGGCGCCGCTCGTCAGCCGTCAGGAGGGCTGGCAGGTGGGGCACCAGTACGAGTTGCGCCCGGCCAGTCCCGAGCGCAGGACCTCGGTGCCACAGATCAGGCAGGGCTGGCCGGCGCGGCGGTAGACGTACACCTCGCCGCCGTGCCGGTCGACGCGTGGGGCCCGGCCCATCGCCTCCGGCATGTGGTGGCTGTGCACGGTGTCGATGCGGCCGCGGGTCACGCCCTCCTTCATCAGCTCGCACAGGTCGGTCCAGAGGTCGGCCCACTGCGCCGGGGTGAGGTGCCGGCCGGCGCGGGTCGGTGGGATGCCGGCGCGGAAGAGCACCTCGGAGACGTACACCAGACCGGGGCCGGCCACGATGGACTGATCGAGCAGGAGCGCGGCCAGCGGAGTTGTGCTGCGGCGCACACGGGCGTACGCGGTGTCCGGATCGGCGTCGTCGCGCAGGGGGTCGGCGCCGAGGCGGGCGCGGAGCGCGTCGGGGTCGTCGAGCAGCTCGCAGGCGGTCGGTCCGCGCAGGTCGATCCAGTGGCGCTCGGTGGTGAGGCGCATGCGCACCTGACCGACCGGCGGCGGGGCGGGCGCGTCACCGTCGCTGAAGACGCCGTAGAGCCCGAGGTGCACGTGCAGCGTCCGGCCGCCCTCGTAGTGGTGCAGCAGGTGCTTGCCGTGCGCCTCCGCGTCCAGCAGCACCGCGCCGGAGAGGCGGGCCGCGCCGGCGGCGAAGCGCCCCTGCGGGCTGGACACGGTGACGCGCTCCCCGGCGAGCAGCGAGCGATGCCGGGCAGCGAGGCGGTGGATGGTGTGGCCTTCGGGCACGGGTCGCAAGCATAGCCACCTGGTGGCGCGGGGCTTCTAATCTTGGCGGCGTGCGGGCACTGATCGGGCTTCTGGGCGCGTGGGCGATGGCCCTCGCGTTCGCGGGCCAGCCTGCCGAGGTCGCGGTCGCCGTGGCCGTTTCTCTCCTCGCGGTGGCCATCGCCGGCCAGGTCGCCGGCGTGCTGCGAGCCGATCCGCGGCGGGCGGTCGGTTGGGCCGCCGCGCCGGTGCGGGCCCGCGTCGGCGTGCCGCGTTACGTCGATCCGGACGCCGCCGGGCGTCCACGTCCCCGAGCACCTTCGGGCCACCTCTCCGCCGCCTGACTCCTGGTCCCGCCCTGGCGCGGGCCGGCGGGCGGCGGGCCACGCCGTCCTGTCCAGGTGTCGCCACCGAGGGGTCCCACCGTGCTCGACTACGTCGTCAACCTTGCCCATAGCGCCGTCTCCGCGATCTCCGCCGGGGTCGCGCCCGCTTTCGGCCCGGCCGCCACCGCCGTGGCCATCGTGCTTTTCACCGCCGCCGTACGGTTGCTGATCTCGCCGCTGAGCTGGGCCCAGATCCGGGGCGCCCGGGTCTCGCCGCTCGCCGGATGCCTGCCCGCGCTGGTTCAGGCGCCGTTCTTCTTCGTCATGTACCGCCTCTTCACCACGCCCAACGACCTGCTCGACGCCGAACTCGCCGGAGTGCCGCTCGGCCACCATCTCGGCGACGGGCTCGGCGGGGCCGCCGGACCCGTGTACGCCATCCTCTTCCTCCTGCTCGCCGTGCTGGCCCGGTGGTCGTCCCAGCGGATGCGGCGGGCCACCGCCGAGGTCGCGGTGACGGGGGCACCTGCCAGCGCGCGGCTGGCGGAGCTGCCGCCCGAGGCGCGGGAGGTGGCCGAGCGGACCCAGGAGCAGCTACGGAGGGTCATGCCGCTGCTGCCGTACGGCACGCTGGCGGTCGCCGCGTTCGTACCGCTCGCGGCCGGGCTCTACCTGGTCACCACGACCGCCTGGACCGGGCTGGAGCAGGGCGTGCTCCGCAGATATCGATGAGTGTTGACAATTTGTTGCGGCCCACGTAAAACTCTGTGAGAGCGCTCTCACGGCCCACTTTCCAACCCCCACAGAGAGGCCAGAAATGAGAGACAACGCGTACGCCGACGTGGCGTACCAGGGCACATCCAGACGCCGGCGCGGCCGCGTGCTGATCGCCGCGGCGGCGGTCTCCACCGTGGTCGCGGGCACGCTCGCGGTGACCATGAACGCCAACGCCTCATTGCCGCCCACCCCCTCCGGCTGGAGTCTCGTCTGGAGTGACGACTTCACCGGCGCGGCCAACACGTTGCCCTCCTCGGCCAACTGGATCATCGACACCGGCACGCAGTATCCGGGCGGGCCGGCCAACTGGGGCACCGGCGAGATCCAGACGTACACGAACAGCACCAGCAACCTCCGCCAGGACGGCAACGGCAACCTGGTGATCACGCCGCTCCGCAGCAGCTCCGGCCAGTGGACCTCGGCGCGGATCGAGACGGTGCGCTCCAACTTCAAGCCCCCGGCCGGCGGTGAGCTGCGCATCGAGGGTCGCATCCAGATGCCCAACATCACCGGTGCCGGTGCGGCCGGTTACTGGCCGGCCTTCTGGGCGCTCGGCTCGCCCTACCGCGGCCAGTACTGGAACTGGCCGGCGATCGGCGAGTTCGACATCATGGAGAACGTCAACGGGATCAACTCGGTCTGGGCGGTGCTCCACTGTGGAGTCAACCCGGGCGGCCCGTGCAACGAGACCACCGGCATCGGCGCCAGCCGCGCCTGCCCGGGCAGCTCGTGCCAGTCGGCGTTCCACACGTACCGCTTCGAGTGGGACACCAACCCGCAGCAGCTGCGCTGGTACGTCGACGGCCAGCTCTACCACACGGTCAGCCAGTCGCAGGTCGGCGAGCCGCACTGGACCAACATGACCAGCCACGCCGGCTACTTCATTCTGCTGAACGTGGCGATGGGCGGCGCCTTCCCGAACGCCGTGCCCGGTGGGCAGACGCCGACCGCGGCGACGGTCCCGGGCGTGCCGATGCTGGTCGACTACGTGGCCGTGTACCAGTCGGGCGGGGGTACGAACCCGACCACGCCGCCGCCGAACACCACGCCGCCGCCGAGCGGCTCGCGGGACGCGTACTCGCCGATCCAGGCGGAGTCGTTCAACGCGCAGAGCGGCCTCCAGACCGAGACGTGCAGCGAAGGTGGCCTCAACGTCAGCCACGTCGCGAACGGTGACTGGGCCCGCTACGACAACGTCAACTTCGGCTCGTCGGCCCCGCGCGACTTCGTGGCGCGCGTGGCGTCCGGTGCCGGCAGCGGCGTCAGCGGCCTCGTCGAGGTGCGGCTGGACAGCCCGACCGGCCAGCTACTGGGCAACTTCGCCGTGGCCAACACCGGTGGCTGGCAGAGCTGGCGGACCATACCCGGCGCGGCGGGCGGAGTGACCGGCACGAGAACGGTGTACCTGAAGTTCGCCAGCGGCCAGCCGGCCGACTTCGTCAACGTGAACTGGTTCCACTTCCGCAGATAGGAACCGCGGGCCGGGGCGGCGGCGTCGCCCCGGCCCGCTCCGCTCTCGGCCGTGGGCGCGGTGCCCCGGCCACGGCGTCCCGGCACAGACAATCTCCCAGGGGTCTTTACAGTTACTGTTAACAGTCCTAATAATTAGGCAACGTCTATATGGAGGTTGCCGTGTCCCGATCCAGAGCCCTGCTCATCACGCTCGCCATGGCCCTGACCGCCGGGGTCGCGGCGATCTGGCTGGCGCCGGCCGCATCCGCCGCGACGCCGACGGCGGTGTTCACGAAGACGTCGGACTGGGGCTCCGGCTGGGAGGGCAAATACACGATCACCAACGGCGGGTCCACCACGATCACGTCCTGGACGGTGGTCTTCGACCTGCCCGCCGGTACGACCGTCGGCACGTACTGGGACGCGCTGATGACCTCGTCCGGCCAGCGGTACACCTTCACCAACGGCTCCTGGAACGGCACGCTGGCGCCCGGCGCGAGCACGTCCTTCGGCTTCCTCGGCAGTGGCTCGGGGTCGCCGTTGAACTGCAGGCTCAACGGCCAGGCCTGCGGTGGTGGCACCACACCGACGACCGCGCCGCCGACCACGCGTCCGCCGACGACGGCACCGCCGACCACCGCGCCGCCCACCACGCGTCCTCCGACGACCGCGCCGCCCACCAGCCCGCCGCCCAACACCGGGCTGCCCAAGCACTTCCTCACCGGGTACTGGCACAACTTCGTCAACCCCGCCGTCGAGTTGCGCCTGCGGGACGTGCCCAACGAGTACGACCTGGTGGCGGTCGCCTTCGCCGACGCCACGAGCACGCCGGGCGCGGTCTCCTTCGGCGTGGACCCGGGGCTGGCGAGCGCACTCGGCGGCTACACCAACGCCGACTTCAAGGCCGACGTGCAGGCGCTCAAGGCGCGCGGCAAGAAGGTCATCATCTCGGTCGGCGGCGAGGCCGGCCGGGTCGCCGTCGCCGACTCGGCGGCTGCCACCAACTTCGCCAACTCGGTCCACTCGATCATCCAGGAGTACGGCTTCGACGGCGTCGACATCGACCTGGAGAACGGGCTCAACCCCACCTACATGGGACAGGCGCTGCGGACACTCCGCTCCCGCGTGGGCGCCAACCTGATCATCACGATGGCGCCGCAGACCATCGACATGCAGTCGACCGCCGTCTCGTACTTCCGCCTGGCGCTGGACATCCGGGACATCCTCACGGTCGTACATACGCAGTTCTACAACTCCGGCTCGATGCTCGGCTGTGACCAGGCGTTCGCGTACTCGCAGGGCACGATCAACTTCCTCACCGCGCTCGCCTGCATCCAACTGGAGAACGGCCTCCGCCCCGACCAGGTGGCCCTCGGCCTGCCCGCCGGGCCCGGCGCGGCCGGTGGCGGCGTGGTCGCGCCCAGCATGGTCAACCAGGCGCTCGACTGCCTGGCCCGCGGCACCAACTGCGGCAGCTTCCGGCCGCCGCGCACGTACCCCGGCATCCGGGGCGCGATGACCTGGTCGATCAACTGGGACGTCGCGAACGGCAACGGCTTCGCCCGCACGGTCAAGCCGCACCTGAACACGCTCCCGTAGGGGGACACAGTGAAGCGTCTACGACTCGTCACCCTCGTGGCGCTGTCGGTGGTGGCTGGCGCCGTCGCGGTGGCGCCGGCCAGCCCCGCCTCGGCAGCGACCGCGGCCTTCGTCCGCACCTCGAGCTGGGGCAGCGGTTACGAGGGCAAGTTCACCGTCACCAACAACACGTCCACGACGATCACCAGTTGGAACGTGCGGTTCGACCTCCCCGCCGGCAGCGCGATGGGCACGTACTGGGACGCGCTGCTCACCTCGTCGGGGCAGCAGCACACCTTCACCAACCGTTCGTGGAACGGCACGCTCGCGCCCGGCGGCACCGCCTCGTTCGGCTTCATCGTCACGGGCAACGGCGACCCGACCAACTGCACGGTCAACGGCGGCTCGTGCAGTGGCGGGCCGACCAACCCGGGCGCGCCGGGGACACCGGGCAACTTCCGGGTCACCGGTACGACGAACACCGGCATCTCGCTGGCCTGGAACGCCGTGAGCGGCACGGTCACCGGCTACCGCGTGTACGAGGGCTCGACCGTGCGGGCAACGGTCACCGGCACCTCGACCACGATCTCCGGGCTGGGAGCGTGCACGTCGCACAGCTATACCGTGGCGGCGTACAACTCGGCGGGGGAGTCGCCCCGCTCCGCCGCGGTCTCGGCCACCACGACCGGATGCACCGGTGGGGGCGGCGCGATGGCGGCGGCGCCGTACATCTATCCGGGCTGGGGCAACCCGCCGGCACCGTCCACAGTGATGAGTGCGACCGGGATCCGCTGGTTCACGATGGCGTTCATCCTCTCGGCCGGCGGCTGTACGCCCGGCTGGGACAGCGGACCGCTGACCGGTGGCGCGCACGCCAGCACGATCGCGGCGATCCGGGCGGCCGGCGGCGACGTGATCCCGTCGATCGGCGGCTGGAGCGGCAACAAGCTCGGGCCCAACTGCTCGACCCCGCAGGCCCTGGCGGCGGCGTACCAGCAGGTGATCAACACGTTCAACCTGAAGGCGATCGACGTCGACATCGAGAACTTCGACGAGTTCGAGAACTACACCGTGCAGGATCGCATCCTCGGCGCGATGAAGATCGTCAAGCAGAACAACCCCGGCATCAAGACGATCATCACGTTCGGTACGAACACGACGGGCCCGACCGCGGCCGGCATCCGCCTGATCAACCAGGCGGCGGCGCTCCAGGCCAACATCGACGTGTTCACGATCATGCCGTTCAACTTCAGCGGCGGCGCGAACATGTACCAGAGCACCGTCAACGCCGCGGAAGGGCTGAAGAACGCGCTGAAGTCGGCCTTCGGCTGGAGTGACGCGGTGGCGTACAGCCGCATGGGCATCTCCGGCATGAACGGCCTCTCCGATCAGCAGGAGCTGACAAGCCCGGCCACCTGGACGCAGATCCGCGACTGGGCGAAGGCCCGCGGCCTTGCGCGGCTCGCCTTCTGGGCGGTCAACCGGGACCGGCCGTGCCCCGGCGGCGGCGTGGTCTCCAACTGCAGCGGCATCTCCCAGTCGGACTGGGAGTTCACCCGGATCACGGCTGGTTTCTAGGTGTGTGGTGGGCGCCCGGAGTCTGCCGGGCGCCCACTCACCTTCGCGGTGAGCGCAGCGAGCTGTCTCTGATCTGGAGCTTGGTCTCCAGCGTGATAGTGGTCGGCGGGCGCTCGGGGTCGGCGATCCGCTGCGTGAGCAGGGCCGCCGCCTCCTGCCCCAGCTCGTACGTCGGCTGGGCGACCGTGGTCAGCGAGGGGCGCACGAGGTGGGCCCAGGGCACGTCGTCGAAGCCCACCACGCCCATCTGCTCCGGCACCGCGACGCGACTGTCTACCAGGCACTCGACGGCGCCGACGGTCATCAGGTTGTTGGCCACGAAGATCGCGTCGAGGTGGGGGCGGAGCCCCAGCAGCGCGGCCATCGCCCGGTAGCCGCCCTCCTCCCGGAAGTCGCCGTGCCACACCAGCTCTTCCTCGTACGGCCGGCCGTGCTCCTCCAGCGCCCGCCGGTAGCCGCGCAGCCGCCGCATCGCGGTGAAGACGCCGGCCGGACCGGTGACGCAGGCGATCCGCCGGTAGCCGGACTCGATCAGGTGCGTGGTGGCGAGGTAGGCGCCGTGCTCGTTGTCGACGAGCACGGTGTCGACGTGCGTGCCGCGCTGCTGGCGGTCGATCACCACGACCGGCACGCGCGCGTCGACGAGGCGGTTGACGTGCTCGGCCTTGCCGGAGGGGGAGATGATCACGCCGGCCATCTGCTCGGCGAGCGCGGCGTCGACGTACCGCCCCTCCTTGCCGGGGTCTTCGTCGCTGTTGCAGAGCACGACCGAGTAGCCGGCCCGCTGCGCCACGTCTTCGACGCCGCGTACGAGCGAGGTGAAGAACGGGTTGCCGATGTCGGAGATGATGACAGCCCACAGCGTGGTGCGGCTGCGCCGCAGGTTGCGGGCCACCGCGTTGGGCCGGTAGTCGAGTTCGCGCATCGCGTCGCGGACCCGCTCCGCCAGATTCGGGTCCACATTGGCGTGTCCATTGGCCACGCGTGAAACGGTGGCCGGTGACACCTCCGCCCGCCGCGCGACGTCGTAGATCGTCGCCATGGCACCTCCCCCCAGTCCCCGCTTGCCGCCCCCGATGATCGCAGAATGTGAGGGGACTCCGATGTCCCCGCCGTCCGCCCACGATAGGTTGTTCGGTCACGATTTCCGCACAGACGGTGAACGGCGAGCCTGTGCGCGGCCTTCGGGCGGCCGTTACTGACCGGTAGGCTGCCGGCATGAGTGAGCAGCGAATCGCGATCGTGACCGGTGCCGCGCGCGGGATCGGCGCGGCCGTCTCCCGCAGGCTGGCCGCCGACGGCATGGCCGTGGCGGTGGTCGACCTCGACGAGGCGGCCGGCAAGGCGACGGTCGACAGCATCACGGCGGCCGGCGGGCGGGCGCTCGCGATCGGCGCCGACGTGGCCGACCGCGCCCAGGTCGACGCGGCGGTCGAGCGGGTCGCGGCCGAGTTGGGGGCGCCGACCGTGCTGGTCAACAACGCCGGCGTGCTCCGCGACAACCTGCTCTTCAAGATGTCCGACGACGACTGGGACACGGTGCTGGCCGTGCACCTGCGCGGCGCGTTCCTTTTCAGCCGCGCGGTCCAGGCGCACATGGTCGGGGCGAAGTGGGGCCGGATCGTCAACCTCTCCAGCACCTCCGCGCTGGGCAACCGCGGCCAGGCCAACTACGCCGCGGCCAAGGCCGGCATGCAGGGCTTCACCAAGACGCTGGCGATCGAGCTGGGGCCCTTCGGCGTCACGGCCAACGCGGTCGCGCCGGGCTTCATCGTGACCGAGATGACCGCCTCCACGGCCGCTCGGCTGGGCGTCGACTTCGAGGAGTTTCAGAAGGCGCGGGCGGCGGAGACCGCGGTGCGGCGGATCGGCATGCCGGACGACATCGCGCACACCGTGTCCTTCCTGGTCAGCGAGGGCGCCTCGTTCGTCTCCGGCCAGGTCATCTACGTGGCCGGCGGCCCGCGAGCCTGACAGCTGAGCCGACGACGAGCGCGTCAGGGGGCGGACGCGTAGCGTCCATGGGACTTCGCGCGACGCCTTCGCGTTCGGCGTCGCGGTGTGGCGCGGCTGAGGTTGTGGACCGCGGAGGGTGAGGCTGCGGGAGCGGCGGCCTGGACCGCGACGGGCGTCGCGGTAGCCCGGATCTTCTCTTGGAGCGGATTCTCTAGGTCTGGTCGGAGGTGCGATCCGCGCGGGCCGTGCGCCACAGCCAGTAGAGGCCGACGATCGGGAGCACCAGCGGCACGAAGCCGTAGCCACGGCCATAGGCCGACCAGACCGTGTCGTCCGGAAACGCGGACTCGGCCACGAGGCTCGCGGTGCCGACCGCCAGCACGCCGATCAGCTCGACCGTGCAGCAGATCACGGCCAGCCGCCGGCCGGAGGCGCCACCGCGGGCCAGGCCTACCGTGGCGATCAGGTAGATCAGCGCGGCGAGGGCGGAGAGCAGGTACGCCTCCGGTGCCTCGTCGAACTTCGTGAGGATCTGCACGGTCGCGCGGGCACCGGCGGAGAGCGCGAAGATCCCGTACACGATCACGAGGACCAGGCCGGGGCCCGAGTTGAGCCGGTCACGCACCGGTGGCCTCCCAGATCTGCTGGAGCCGCGCGACGAGCACGGGCATCACGAAGCAGGCGACGGCGAGGATCACCGAGCCCCAGCGGGTCGGCTCCAGCCGGGCGAGCACCGCGGCGACCGGCGGCAGGGCGAGGAACGTGAACAGGTAGCCCACGAACGTGCCCACCTCGGCCGGGCGGTCGCCGCCGATCATCGCGGCGACGGCCACCACCGTCAGCAGCAGTGCGGTCGCCTCGACCACCGCGATGCCCACGAAATGGCTGGTGGCCGGCGGCTTGTCGCGTACCGCCGCGATGAGGCACCACGCCGCGACGCCGAGCGCGGCGACGATCACGATGACGCCCAAGGTGTCGTTCACGCGGACACTCTACTAATGGACGTAGTAGGGCTGGTGCGGGCCAATGTCGGATCGCTCATCCGGTGACGGATCAATCACCAAACGTCTATAGTCGACGTTGGTCGATGGTCATCTGGGGAGGTCGCGAGCGCGCCGCCATCCCGCAGGGGCGCCATCGAGCGGAGGGAGCGCAGCGACCGGAGCGCAGTGACCGGAGCGACTGGTGTCGACAGGGCGGCCTTCAGGCGCGCGAGCCGCCCGAGCGGAGCGAGGCGTTGTCATGGAGTTGACCGCCGTGTGGGCCCTGCTGCTGATCGGTGGCTGCGTCGTGCTCGGGCTCGTGGCGCTGGCCGCGATCGCCGAGCGACCCCGCCGCCAGCCCCGCCCCGATCCGGCGAAGCTGCGCGCCGCCGCCCAGGAGCTGACCGCGCACGCGGGTCGGGCGCACGCGTTGGCCGGGCGGGCCGCGGCGGCCGCGATCGAGGCGCGGGAGCGGCTGGGCGAGGCCGAGGAGGCGCGGGAGGGGGCCTGGCGGGCGCAGGAGGCGGCCGGTGCCGTGTTCCAGGCCGCCTGGCAGGAGGTGCTGGCCGGGCGGGCCGCCGCGGCCGAGCGCCACGCCGCCGCCCTCGATCCGGAGCTGGTCACGGCCGGTGACGTGGAGGGGGCCGAGGGCGAGCGGCAGCGGATGGTCTCCCGGGCCGCGCTCTCCGCGTACCGGCGTGGCGAGATCTCGGTGCAGGAGCTCCGCGAGGTGTGGCGGCGGGCCAGCGACTGGGATCCGGAGCAGGTGGAGCGGGAGCGGCGGGCAGAGCGCCTCCGCGCCGAGGAGGGGGCCGCCCGGCGGGCGTACGAGCGGGCGGCTCTGGTCGCGCGGCAGGCCGCCGAGGGGATGTACGACGCCGAGGCGGCGTCCCGCGCGATGGCGGCGGAGGCGATGACCGCCGCGGCCGAGGCACAGGAGGCGCTGCGGCTCGTGCAGCGATACGGAGGCAAGGGGCGCAAGACCAGGCGCAAGGGCTAGCCGGCGCTCCTCGTGGACGGTACGGCCGCCGCGCCCCGCCCGACCGACTCGCGGCAGACCGTAGGGTGAACCGCGTGGCGATGAGATTCGGGCTGCTCGGCACCGGTCACTGGGCGGCGGAGACGCAGGGCGCGGCGCTGGCCGCACATCCCGAGGCCGACCTGGTCGGCGTGTGGGGTCGCGACGGGGCGAAGGCGGCCGCGCTCGCCGGGCGGTACGCCGCCAAGCCCTACACCGACCTCGACGCGTTGCTGTCCGAAGTGGACGCTGTCTCGATCGCGTTGCCGCCCGACGTGCAGGCCGGGCTGGCGCTGCGCGCGGCCGCCGCCGGCAAGCACCTGCTGCTGGACAAGCCGTTGGCGGTGGACACCGCGACGGCCGACCGGATCCTCGCGGCGGTCCGCGAGCGCGGGCTCTCCTCGGTGGTCTTCTTCACCAACCTGTTCCGCGACAACATCGTGCGGTTCGTCGAGGAGACCGCGGCGACCGGCGGCTGGCTGGGCGCCCGGGTGACCCAGTTCGCCTCGATCTACCAGCCCGGCAACCCGTACGCCGCCTCGGCCTGGCGGCGCGAGAAGGGCGCGCTGTGGGACATCGGGCCGCACGTCCTCTCAGTACTGCTGCCGGTGCTCGGGCCGGTGGCGGAGGTGAGCGTGGTGGGCGGTCCTCGGAGCACCACGCACCTGACGCTGCGGCACGCCGACGGGGCGGTGAGCACCGCCTCGCTGACGCTGGACGCGCCCACCGGTGTCACGCTGCGGGACACCGACTTCTACGGCGAGCACGGGGTCGCCACGATGCCGGTACCGGAGGGGACCGCGGTCGAGGCGTTCGGCGCGGCGATCGGCCGGCTGATCGGGTGCGGCCCGGATCCGTGCGACGCGGGCTTCGGGCGGGAGGTCGTGGCCGTGCTGGAGGCGGCCGATATCGCCCTGCGCGAAAAGCGGCCGGTAGCGGTGGCTTGACAGGTTACGGTCGCGGAAAGGCTCCGCCGGAGGCGTGACCGGTGGCCGGGGCCGCCGCGGCGCCGCCGCCCGGTGCCGCGAAGCGAGTGACCAGGGAGGCGCCCTCGTGGAGTTGCGACTCGACCCCCTCCGCCCGCCGTGGCGCGGGCCCGGCACTCCCGGCCAGCCGCCGCTGCCGCCCGAGCTGCCCACCGGCGAGGGCGTGCCGCCCTGGCTCCAGGAGCGCCTCTTCGACCAGCGGATGGTGGTGCTCAGCGGCCGGCTCGACGACGACGCGGCCACGCGTGCGGCCGCCGCGCTGATGACGCTCGACGCGCTCGGCGCCGATCCAGTGCGGCTCCAGTTGGCGACGCCCGACGGCGACCTGGCCGCCGCGTTCGGGCTGATCGACGTGATCGACACGATGGGCGCGCCGGTGCACGCCGTGGTCACCAGCCTCGCCGGGGGCGCGGCGGTGGGCTTGCTCGCGGCGGCGGCGCGGCGGCTGGCGTACCGGCACGCGCGCGTACGGCTCAGCGAGCCCCGGGCGGCGGCGGTGAGCGGCACGGCCGACGAGGTGGCCGCCGCCGCGGGGCAGCACCTGCGGGAGCTGGAAGAGCTGGCCGTGCGGATCGCCACCGCCACCGGCCAGCCGCGCAGCCGGATCGAAGACGACCTGTCGGCGGGGCGCACGCTGAGCGCCGAGCAGGCCGTGGAGTACGGGCTGCTGGACGAGATCGTGGGCCCGGGTCAGCCGCAGGGAGGAGCGGAGTCGACCTGAGCTGACCCGCGCCGGTACCTCGCGACCGGGTACAGGTGGTCGGCTTCCCGTACGAAACGGGCATCCTCCGCCGCGCGTATGAGTTATCCCCTACGACTTTGGTCGTAGCTGATGTGGCCGACATTCCCCTTCCGGTAGGTCGTCGCGGCCGGTTCGCCTCCCTAGGCTCGTCCCATGGGGGAAAGCCAGCACCAGCTACATGCCGAGGTCACCGTCGGTGCGAGGGGGGTCGACGTCCGCGTCACCGGTGAGATCGATATTGCCAATGTGGACGAGTTCCGGGCGCTGCTGTGGGCGTTGCCGCCCACGCCGGGGCCCTTGCGGGTCGATCTCGGGGGAGTCGGCTTCCTGTCCGCCGCGGGGGTCCGGGCGTTGGTCGCGGTGCATCTGCGCACCCGCGCCCGGGGCGGTCAGCTCGTCATCTGCAATCCCAACGCGGTCGTGCGCCGCACGCTCCGCGCCACTCGGGTCAACCGGGTGATCCCGATCGTCGGGGGTGAGGCGCCGCCCGCTGATGTGCCGCGGCCCTGGCCGGCGCCGGTGCCGATCAGCCGGGCCGCTTCCCTGATCTGAAGTCAGATGCCCCGCCGGTCGAGCCGACCGGCGGGGCATTTTGCCGGCCAGCCACAAGGCTTGCGAAGGGGGAGCGGCGTGGTCATGCCGGGGAGCTTGGTGACGCGGTGGAGTCGAGGGGGAACGCAGCGGGGGTGCATCCCCCCGGGAAGCACCCCCGCCGTCCCCTCCCCCCAGCCCCAGAGGGGGGAGCCGCCGCGAGCGCACCCCCTTGCGCTGCGCGGCGCTGTGAACGTCCGCCAGTAAAGGAGCGCCGGTCGGCGCCCGTGATACACGCAAACTTTCCTTCTTCGCGTACGTATCAGCGCGACTGTGATCACCTCCTCAGTTGTGCGTCTCGCACTGTCGCCTGGGCGATATCGAAACGCACCTACGATGGCGCAGTGTGTTGGGGAGCAGGTCAGAGCCCGCCTCGGCGGCGGGGACAGGTTAGGAGGGAGGTGCGATGACATCGGCGACTTCTGATGACACCGGAGTCGGCGCTGCCTCCTGGGAGGTGGCGGCGCGTGAGTTCGCCGCATGGCGGGCCGGAGATCCGGCGGCACTCGACCGGCTCGTCCGGTTGCTGACGCCGGTGCTGTGGCACCTCGTCCGGGCATACGGGCTCGACCGTGAGTCCGCCGAAGACGTGGTGCAGACGACCTGGCTGGCGTTGGTGCGCAATGTCGACTCGGTGCGCGACCCGCAGGCCGTGCTCCGGTGGACGACCACCACCGCGCGGCGCGAGGCGTGGCGCACCGCGCGCGCCGGCAAGCGCGAAGACGTGGCCGAGCCGCAGATCCTCGACGCGGCACTGCCGCCGGTGGGCGGTCCGGACGCGACCGTGCTCGCCGAGGGCACCGCCCGCACGCTGTGGCGCCATATCGCGGAGCTGCCGGAGCGCTGCCGCCGGCTGCTGCGGGTGATCGCGTTCGAAGACCGGCCCGACTACGCCTCCCTCTCCAACGAGCTGGGGATCGCGGTGGGCAGCATCGGTCCGACCCGTGGGCGCTGCCTCGACAAGCTACGCGGCCTGCTGGCCGCCGATCCGGAGTGGAGTGACCGGCGTGACTGACGACCTGACGCTGTTGCGTGCGGTCCACGACATGTACGACAGATTGGATCCGCCGCCCGTGGATCTGGCTGACCGGGTTCTCTTCACACTGGAGCTGGAAGACCTGGAGTTCGAGCTGATGCGGTTGCAGGAGACGCTCCTGCCGGCTGGCGCACGTGGTCCGGAAACCGCCTCCACCGTCACCTTTTCGGCGGAAAGCCTGACGGTGATGGTGACGGTGTCGGATTCGGGACCGCAGCGCCGGCGGATCGACGGTTGGATCGCTCCAGGCGGAGCGCTCCGGGTCGAGCTGCGCACCCCGCGAGGCGTGCACGAGACCCAGGCCGACGCTGACGGGCGGTTCGCCTTCGCGGAGGTGCCGTCCGGACTGGTGCAGATCATGATCCATCCGACGACCGGGGCGACGGTGCCCCTGCACCGCCCGGTGGTGACACCGCCGGTCCAGCTCTAGGGCCTAGCCCGATCTCTTCGTGGGAGTTAATCGTGGCCACCTCAGATAAGCACGTCCAGACACCGCCGCCCGCCCTCCTGACGGCGTACGGCGCCCGAGCCCTTGACCCCGTCGCCGCCCAGGTGCTGCCTGACCAGCGACTCCAGTCCACTGTCTACGTCGCCAACCGGCTGCTGATGCGGCGCCCCGGCACGGGCGACAACCGCCGCGTGCTCAACGAGGTGGCGGCCGGGCTCGACCTCCGGCTCGACGACCCCGCCGAGGGCGGTCGCTGCATGCGCCTCTCGCCCGGCACCGGCGGTCCGGTGGCCACCGACGCGTGGCGCGTACTCCAGGCGCTCCGGGCGCGCGACAAGAGTCGGCTGCGCAGCCTCGGTGTCGGCCTCGACCACCTGATGTTCGCCACCACCTCGCCGATCACCGGCAGCCCGTACCACTCGGCGTTTCCGTACCACTCGGCGTTTCCGTACCACTCCGCCTTCCCATACCACTCGGCGTTCCCGTTCGGTCCGGTCGCGCAGTACGGGATGCTTGGCTTCGGCGCGACGCAGCCGGTCAACCTGGTCCTGCCGACGCCGGTCCGCCAGGCGACGGTGAGCCCGCGGCGCCCGGTGGTGGCCGTGCTCGACACCGGCTGCGGGCAGCACGAGTGGTTCGCCGAGGGGCTGCTCACCCCGATCAACGCGCTCAACGGTGACGCGGGCACCGCGCTCGACACGACCGGCGACGTCATCGGACCGCTCGACGGCATGCGCGACCCGCTCGCCGGGCACGGCACGTTCATCTGCGGGCTGGTCCGGCAGACCTGCCCGGACGCCGACATCCTCCCGGTCCGGGTGATCCACTCCGACGGCGTGATCGTGGAGTCCGAGCTGCTGGCCGCGTTGCAGACGCTCAAGGAGCTGGCCCGCAAGTTCGCGGCCGGCGAGGCGGGCGGCCAGGCGATCGACGTGATCTCGCTGTCGCTGGGCTTCTACCACGAGTCACCGGACGACGACGCGTACATGTCGCTGCTCTACGAGGAGATCCGCGAGCTGGCCGCGCTGGGCGTCGCGGTGGTGGCCGCCGCCGGCAACGACGCCACCGCCCGGCCGATGTTCCCGGCGGCGTACGCGGCACCGCCGCAGGGCGTCGAGTCGCCCGTGGTGCCGGTCTCCAGTGTGGGCGCGCTCAACCCCAACGGCTCGATCGCGCTCTTCAGCAACACCGGCGCGTGGGTGCACCACTGGGCGCCGGGGGCGGCCGTGGTCAGCACGATGCCGAAGTTCGACCACGCGATGGGCGCGGGCGCGGCCTACCCGGATCCGTTCCACGGCGTCAGCCGGGAAAACATCGACCCGGACGACTTCGCGGGCGGGTTCGCCATCTCCAGCGGTACGTCGTTCGCCGCGCCGATCATCGCCGGCCGCATCGCCAAGGCACTCATCGCGCCAAGCGGGGGCGGTTCGCTGCTCGCCAGCGAGAGCGACCCGGTCAAGCGGATGCAACTGGCCGTGGAGATGTTGCAGCCACAGCCGTAGCGGAGGGTGCACGGCCGGGTCATCGGTCGAGACGGAGTGGCGGGCCGCCGTGCCATGATGAGGCGTGTCCGTCGTCGCCAGCGCCGCCGAGCTGCATGCCCAGTCCGTACGGGAGACCGAGCACGGACGGCACGCCGCGGCTCGGCGGCTGCTGCGCGCGGCCCTGCGCAGCGGCCCCGATTCCGAGCTGCGCGCGCGGATCCTGATCAGCCTCGCCTACCACCAGGCCGAGCGGCGCAGCCTCGACGAGGGGCTGCTCCTGCTCGGTGAGGCCGACGAGGTGCCCGACCTGCCACAGCGGCTGCGGGGCATGGTCGCCGCGCAGCGCGGCCTCCTCTACATGCGCGCGGGCCGGTCGGCGGAGGCGCTGGCGGCCCTCGACGCGGCGGTCGGCCTGCTCGACGAGTCCGAGCCGGAAGACATCTGCCGGCCGCTGCTCAACCGCGGCATCCTGCACATGCAGCGGGGCACGCTGGCCGCGGCCCGAGCCGACTTCCGCCGCTGCGCCGACGTCGCCGGCCGGCACGGCCTCGGCATGCTGGCGGCCAAGGCGTCGCACAACCTTGGCTACCTCTTCCTCCTCTCCGGCGCACTGCCGCGGGCGCTGCGCGAGATGGACGTGGTGCGCTCCACACTGAGCAGCCAGTCACCGATGTACGCGGCGGTCTACCACATCGACCGCGCGCAGGTGCTGCTCGCCGCCGGCCTGTGGCGGGAGGCCGACGAAGACCTGGCGCACGCCGTCGACCTCTTCCGGGGCGCGAAGGCACCGCAGGACCAGGCCGAGTCGGAGCTGGCGCGGGCGCAGGTCGCCCTCCTGGAGGAGCGTTACGTCGAAGCGCGGCGCCTCGCCGAGCGGGCGGGCCGGCGCTTCGCGAGCCGGGGCGCCGACGCCTGGGCACTGCTCGCCCGGCACGTGGCCGTCGCGGCGGCAGTCGGTCGAGGGCGGGGCGCCGCCGCCGCAGCCGACGATGCCGTGCGGCTCGCCACCGCGCTCGCCGCCGCCGGCCTCGACGACGAGGCGCGCCGGGCCAGGTTGACCGGCGTGGCGGCGCTGCTGGCCATCCGTCCACAAGGGAGCGTCGAGCGGGCCCGAGACCTTGCCGGCCCGGCGATCCGGCTGCGCCGAGACGACCCGATCGCGACAAGGTTGCAGGCCCGGGCCGTGCGGGCCGGGCTCGCCGACGCCGAGGGAGACCCACGCCGCGCCGACGCCGAGCTGCGGGCCGCCCTCGCCGACCTGCATCGCTACCAGGCGTCGTTCGGGAGCCTTGACCTCCAGACCGCGGTCAGCGGGCACGGCCGCCGCCTCGCCGAAGACGGGCTGGCCCGCGCGCTGGCCACCGGGCGGCCGGCCACCGTCTTCGGCTGGGCCGAGCGGGCCCGCGCCCTGTCGACCCGCCTGCCACCGGTGGTGCCGCCGGCCGACCCGGAGGCGGCAGCCCTGCTCGAAGAGCTGCGCCGCCTCCGTGTTGAGCTGCGCATGGCCGCGCTCGCCGGCCAGCCCGCGCCCGCGCTGCGCAGCCGCTGCGCCCAGCTCGAGCGGTTGATCCGGCAGCGCTCCTGGTACACGCCGGGGCCGGGCCAGACGGTCGCGCCGGCGCCCCTCGCCGATGTGCAGGACCAGTTGGCTGTGGCCGACGCCACGTACGTCGCGCACCTGCTCTCCGGCGGGCGGTTGCACGCGCTCGTGGCCGGGGCGGGCCGCCGCGCCGTGCTCGACCTCGGCCCGGCGGCGCCCGCGGTCGAGTTGCTCCACCGGGTCCGCGCCGACCTCGACGCGCTCGCCACGATCAACCTGCCCGAGCCGGTGCGGGTCAGCGTGCGCGCGGCCAGCCGCCGTTCGCTCCAGGGGCTCGACGAGCTGCTCTGGCATCCGCTGCGCCGGCACCTCGCCGACGGGCCGCTGCTGCTCGCGCCGTCGGCCGGGCTCGTGGCCGTACCCTGGACGCTTTTGCCCGCCCTGCGCGGGCGCCCGCTGGCGGTCGTGGCGTCCGCGACCGCGTGGCTGGCCGCCCGCGATCGGGCCGCGCTGCCCGCGCGGCCCACGCTGGCGCTGGCGGCGGGGCCGCGGGTCGCCCGTGCGGAGGAGGAGGTGCGGCTGGTCGCGGAGGTGTGGTCGGCGCAGTCACCGACCGAGTCCACGACCGCCGGAGTGCGGGAGGCGGTGCGCACCGCCGACGTGCTGCACGTGGCGGCACACGGCGTGCACGAGCCGGACAACCCGCTCTTTTCGCACCTGGAGCTGGCCGACGGGCCGCTCTTCGGCCACGAGCTGCACCAGTTGCCGCAGTTGCCGGCCCACATCGTGCTCTCGGCCTGTGAGCTGGGCCTCGCCCGGCCTCGGCCGGGCGAGGAGACGCTGGGGATGACCGCCGCGCTGCTGCACGGCGGCGCGGGGAGTGTCGTGGCCGGCGTCGCGCGGATCGCCGACGCGGTCGCTTACCAGGTGGGGCCGGCCCACCACGCGGCACTGCGAGAGGGACAGTCACCGGCCGCCGCGCTGGCGGCCGCCATCGAGAGCGCGGCGAAGGCGGAGGAAGACCTGGCGCCGCTCGTGTGCTTCGGCGCGGGCTGGTAACTGTGCGCGCGATCCCCGAGGTCGCGGATGGAAGGTAGGCGCAGTTCGCTCATGCATGTCAGGAGCGCGCTGGCGGAAATCCGATACACCTTGCGTCGTTGTCGCGCTAGCGTTGGCGCATGGCACACGCCCTGAGCAACATGACCCCCGCCCTGACGGGCGCGTGGGGTCCCGCCTTCGTTGTCAGGCACCGGCTGGGGCGTCCGGCCCTGGCCTGATCGCCGCACACACTCCGCGTTCTCTTCCAGGGCCCTCCGAGTCCCGATCGTCTCGGACAGGCCTCGCTTCCGCATGCGCTGATGAGGCACGCCTGTCCGCGTTGTGCCGGCCCGCGCACCGGGCCGGTTGGAGAGGACGCCGGCAGTGGCGCAGAACATCCGACGAATCCGCACCGAGCGCGACCGCACCCGCCGTGTGCTGTCGCAGACGTTCCTGCACGACCCCGCCGCGTTGGACCGGGTCGTACAGGCCGCCCGGCCCGCGCACACCGACCTGGTACTCGAGGTGGGCGCCGGCGACGGGCGGCTCACCCGCGTACTCGCCGAGGCGGCTGGGCGGGTCGTGGCGTACGAGGTCGACCCCGCGCTCGCCACACGCCTGGCGGTGCCGGGAAACGTGGTCGTACGGCAGCAGGACTTCCTGACCGCCCGGCCGCCCCGGGAGCCGTTCGCGGTGGTGGGCAACATCCCGTACGCGCTGACCGCGCCGATCGTGCAGTGGTGCCTGCGGGCGCCGGCGCTCACCTCGGCGACGCTGGTGACCCAACTGGAGTACGCCCGCAAGCGCACCGGCGACTACGGACGGTGGAGCCGGCTGACGGTGGCGACGTGGCCGGAGTACCAGTGGGACCTGGCCGGGCGGCTATCGCGGCACGCATTCCGCCCGGTGCCGCGCGTCGACTCCGGCATCCTGCGGCTGCGGCGGCGCCCCGAGCCGCTGGTGCCCGGGCGGTGGATGGCGACGTACCGGTCCTTTGTGGAGCTTGGCTTCGGCGGCGTGGGCGGCTCGCTGCACGCCTCGCTGCGCCAGCGCCATCCGGGCCGGCGCGTGGACGCCGCCTTCCGCGCCGCGCGGCTGGACACCTCCACGGTGGTGGGTCATGTGTGGCCGGAGCAGTGGCTGCTGCTGTTTCGCCTGCTGCACGCCTGAGCTTTCGGGGGTCGACGTGGTCGCGGCGCTCCGCGAGGGGGGCACTCGCGACCAGCCGGTACGGCCGTGTGTTGGAGAAGCTGTCGACCTGGGCGCGCCGGTGCGCCCAGGTCGCGCCGTGCGACGATGTTGACCATGGACGTTTGCTGCCCTCCTGGGGCAGTGGACTACCACGATCTGCCTGGCGGTCCACGCGTGGTGCGACATTTCGCCCCGGTGCGGTGACGGCTAGGCGCTCACGCCGGACTGGACGGCGAGCACCGCGAGGCGTACCCGATTGGGGGCGCCGGTCTTGGTCATGAGGCTCGCGATGTGCGTCTTGACCGTGGTGACGCCGAGGTGGAGGCGTTCGGCGATCTCGCCGTTGGACATGCCCTCGCCGACCAGGGCGAGCACCTCGGTCTCGCGTGGCGTGAGGCCGAAGTCGGGCCGGGCGGGGTAGGTGGGCGCGGAGCGGCTGTGCACCGCCGACGCGACGAGGCGGCGCAGCACGTCGGGGCTGAAGGGGGAGTCGCCGGCGGCCGCGCGGCGTACCCCGTCGAGGAGGTCTTCGGGCGCCGCGTCCTTGACCAGGAAGCCGCACGCGCCCGCCGCGAGCGCCGGATAGAGGTGGTCGTCGTCGTCGAACGTGGTGAGCACCACCACGCGCACGGAAGGGCGGGCGGCCAGGACGCGCGCGGTGGCGGTGATGCCGTCGACGCCGGGCATCCGCAGGTCCATCAGGATGACGTCGGGGAGCACCTGCTCGGCGAGGCGCACCGCCTCGGCGCCGTTGTCGGCCTCGGCCACCACCTCGAGGTCGGGCGCGGCGGCGCAGAGCATGCGGAGCCCGGCGCGGACGAGGTTTTGGTCGTCGGCGAGGAGTACGCGGATCACGAGCGCACCTCGGCCGGGGGCGGCGGGGCGTGCAGCCGGCAGGTCTTGCTGACCGGGATGCCGACCGGTGGCGTGGCGGACGGGAGGAGCGCGGAGAGCCGCCAGCCGCGTCCTTCCCGGCCCACGGAGAGTTGGCCGCCGAGCAGCTCCACGCGCTCGCGCATGCCGACCAGCCCGTGCCCGGGGGCGTTGGCGGCCGTGGGCAGGGCGGGCGGGCTGGTGCCACCGTCGTCGACGATCTCCAGCAGCACCGCGTCGTCGGGCGTGAGGCGCATCGTGACCTCCGCCTTGGCCGCGGTGCCGGCGTGCTTCGCCACGTTGGTCAGCCCTTCCTGGGTCAGGCGCAGCACAGCTAGCCCGCGTACGGGGTCGAGCCCGCCCACCGCCGGGTCGACCGAGGAGTCGATTTCCAGGCCCACCTGCCGGCCGCGCTGCACCACCTCGTCGAGTGCGGCGGGCAGCTCACCGGGCTCGACGAACGGTGGCGTGTCGCCCACCTCCGGGTCGCGCAGCACGGTCACCAGGCGGCGCAGCGCGGAGAGCGTGGCGGTGCCGCTGCCGTGCACGTCGTCGAGCACCTCGCGCACGCGCGGGTCGTCGGTCGGCAGTACGTGGCGGGCGACCCCGACCCGCAGCACGATCGAGGCGACGTGGTGGGCGACGACGTCGTGCAGCTCGCGGGCGACCGCGGTGCGCTCGGTGGCCCGCGCGGCCCGGGTCTCGGAGAGGCGGCGTCGCTGCTCCTCGGCCACGCGCTGCTGCGCCTGCTCGGCGGTCTGGCGGACCGAGCGGATGTACGCGCCGATCAGCACCGGGGCACCGACCATGATCGCGGCGCTGTAGAGCAGCGAGGGCACACCGCCGGCGGGGTGCAGGACGTACACGGTGGCGGGGGCGAGCGCGCCCACCAGCACCTGCCATCCGGAACGCCGCATCGCGAGCTCGAAGAGGGCGACGGCGGCGGCGATCTTCACGATCACGGCGGCGTGCTGGCCCACCTCGTAGACCACCATCAGCAGCCCGGACTGGGCGATCACCGTGGCCAGCGGCCACCGCCCACCGCCCGCGCTCAGCGCCACCGCCACCAGGGCGATCACCCAGTCGGTGGTGGTGGGCGGGGACGCGGGCGCGCGCAGCAGGACCAGGTAGCCGACGGTCAGCACCAACAGCAGGGTCAGGCGCGCCGGCCAGGCCCGTTCGTCGAAGAGCCGGCCGATCAACTGGGTCACCACATCAGAACAGTAGGCCGCCGGAGGCGCAACGGCCTCCTGCCGGGGCACGAGAGAATCGGCGCGTGACTGCTGAAGATCCGTACACCGTGGTCTGGTCGGAGCAAACCGAACATCTCGGGCGGCTCGCTCGTGAGGAGGCCGGCTGGTACGCCTCGGTGGCGGCCAGCCTGGTCCGCCCGGACGACCGGCTGGCGGTAGACGTCGGCTGCGGCGGCGCCGGCATGACCCTCGCGCTCGCGACCGCGCTCGGGCCGGAGGGGCGTGCCGTCGGCGTCGACGGCGAGCCGGCGATCCTGGCCACGGCGCGGGAGCGCGCTCCGCACCTCGACTTCCTGGTGGCCGACCTCGACGGTGACCTGGCCGACCTGCGGGCCGCGTTGGGCGAGCCGGCCGACCTGGTGTGGGCGTCGGCGTCAGTACACCACGCGGGCGACCAGCAGGCCGCCGTGAACGCGCTCGCCGGACTGCTCGGCCCGGGCGGGCGGCTGGCGCTGGCCGAGGGCGGGCTGCCCGCCCGCCACCTGCCGTGGGACCTCGGCGTGGGCGACCCAGGGCTGGAGATCCGGCTCGACGCGGCGCAGGATCGGTGGTTCGCCTCGATGCGGGCGGGGCTGCCCGGCTGGACGCGGATGCCGTACGGCTGGAGCGAATGCCTGCGCCGCGCCGGCCTCTCCGGCGTCACGTCCCGCACGACGTTGCTGGAGCGAGAGGTGCCGCTCACGGACGCCGAGGTCAACAGGGTCCTCGACAAGCTCGCCCACCGCGTCGACCACCTCCGCCCGGCCGGGCTGCTCGACCCCGCCGACCTGGAGGCGTGGGACCGGCTGCTCGACTCCGCGGACAGTGCGTGGCTGGGCCTGCGCGACGACCTCTACTGGATCGAGGCGCGCAGCGTCCACATCGGACTTCTCGCGGCGTAGGCCCACCGCGCCCCGATCGTGCGTCGCCGAGGCCGGCTCTACGGGCGGGCGCCGGGCGCGTCGGCCTCTTCTCGACGCAGGCTCACGGCGCCCCGGTCGTGCGTCGCCGAGGCCGGCCGCCCTACGGACGGGCGAGCGCCAGCCACTCGTGGGCGGAGACGTCTGTGCCGGGCACGGCGAGCAGGCGATCGAGCGTGCCGGGCAGCCGCGCGGTGAGGTCCCACAGCGCGCCGCCGGGCAGGCGGACGCGCGCCAGGGGGACACCGGCCGCGTACGCCTGGCCGGGCGAGACCAGCCACCGCAGCAGGTGAGCCGTGCCGCCGGGGATCGCGAACGACAGCGGGACCGACGGCTCGGGCGAGGTCGCGGCGGTGACCCGGCGCGGGCCACTGCGGGGAAACCAGCGGGCCGCGCCGCGTACGGCAGCGAGGTCGGGCTCGTCGACCGTGCGCAGGGGGAGCCGCAGCGCCTGGTGGAGAAGCTCGGCCACGGCGGGCATGCGGGAGCCGCCGCCCACGGCGAGGACCGTCGCGACCTGGTGTGGCGCCACGCCGGCGCGGGCGAGCAGGTCGGTGCAGCAGGTCACGGTGCGGTGCAGCACCGGCGCGGCGAGCGCGGCCAGGTCGGGCTGGGTCAGGCGATAGGCCGGCGCGTTGGGCAGGAAGAAGTCTTCGACCGCGGGCGCGTCGCTGAGCTGGTGCTTGAGCCGCTGGGCGAAGTCGGTGACCGCCATGCCAAGGCGGAGCGCGGCCGGGTCGGAAGGGCTGGCCGAGGAGATCAGCGGCGCGAGCCACTGCTGCCCCTGGGCGTGGATGCGCCCGGCGAGCAGCGCGTCGATGTCGCGGCCACCGCAGTCGTCGAGGGCCGCGTGCCCCAGCACCTCGTGCCAGCGCTCGCCGATCCGCAGGAGGGCGGTGTCGAAGCTGCCCCCGCCCAGGTCGTAGACGAGGACGAGGTCGTCGGGGACGAACGGCGGCCCGGGCACCGGCCCGAACGCGACCGCGACCGGCTCGGGCAGCAGCTCGACCGTCTCCAGCCCGGCCGCCTCGGCTGCCGCGATCATGCGAGCCCGCCGGGGGTCGCCGGAGGTGTAGCTCGCCGGCGTGGTGATCAGTGCGCGGCTGATCGGGGCGCCGTGCAGCCTCTCCGCCTCCGCGCGCAGGGCGGTGAGCAGCGCGACCACCTGCTCGACCGGGCGGAACCGGCGCCGGCCGAGTAGCACAGACGTGTCGGCCGCCAGCCCGCGCTTGAACTCCGCCGCGAACGACTCCGGCTCGGAGCGCTTGCGCCGCTCGGCGAGCGTGCCGACGAGCATCTGCTGCCCGTCCCAGAAGACCGCGGACGGCCAGGTGGGGGCGCCGGTCACCGGCTCGGGCACCGGCCACGCCTCCTCGCCGGCGAGGAGCATCGCGGCCGAGGAGGTGGTGCCGAAGTCGACCACGAGCACCGGCGCGTCGCCCGGGCGGAGGCGGGACGAGGACTCAGACATGCCAGACATCGACCAGGCTCCGCCCTTCGGACTCCCAGTTGGCCAGCAGGTGGCGGCCGTCGGCGCTGAACCCGGCCAGCGCCCGCCGCGCCGGCGTCCCGCGCGCCCGGAACACCTCCTGCTCGGTCGCGATGTCGTGCACCAGCAGCGCCCACGAGCCGTCGCCGGCGTCCAGCGTCGTGGCCCGCAACTGGCCGTCGGGGCTGGCGACCGTGGTGCCGAAGCCCTGCGTGCGGCTGGTGCTGGAGTAGTCGGGGTGGCGGCGGACCCACGCCTCGTCGGTGACCTTGTCGACCCGCTCGCCGGTGCGCAGATCCCAGATCGTGATCGCGGAACGGCGGTAGCGGCCGACCGCCTTGCCCTCGGCCTCGGTGGCCAGGCGCCACTCGACCTCGTTGACCCGCACGCCTTCGGTGCCGCCCGGGTCGCGGAAGCGGGCCGTCAGCTTGCCCGTGTCGACGTCCCACACCGTGAACCAGCTCTCCGCGTCCCACGCGACGAGGCAGAGGCGCCCGTCCGGCCCCACGAAGACCTGGCCGCCGACCGGTGCCGCGCCCAGCTCGGGGACGAACTCGCCGGTCACCGCGGCGTCGCCGATCCCGTGGTAGCGCACGTACCGCCCGGCGCCGTCGCACTCCACGAGCCGCTGGCGGTCGGGAGTGAGCAGCCACGAGCCGGCCACCTCCAGCCGGTGCTGGTGTGGCGGCGGATGCTCGGCGAGCGCCTTGGGCGTCTTGGCGGCCGCCGCGACCAGGACCGGGCCGACCGGCTGGCCGGCCGTGACCCGGTGCGCGAGCAGCGTGCCGGCCTGCGGCGCGACGAGGTCGAAGACCCGCTCGTCGGGGATCCGCACGCGGGCCACGGGCGCGCCCGCGGGGAACGGCTGGCCCTCGGCGACCAGCCAGCGGACCAGCTCGGCCTGGCCACCGGGGATGTCCCAGGCGAGCGGCTCGACCCGCCAGCTCGGCCGCTCGGCTGGGACCGCGCGGCTGAGCGCGCCCACCGACCAGCGGGCCGCGCCGCGTGCCACCGCCAGCTCCGGCTCGGCGGCCCGGCGCACCGCTCGGCCGAGCGCGCCGCGCAGAGCCGGCTCGACCATCGGCAGCCGGGCGCCGCCGCCGGCGAGCACCACCGCCGCGAGGTCGGCGGGCGTGGCGCCGGCACCGGCCAGCACGCTGTGACAGCTGGCCACCAGCGCCTGGAGCGCCGGGTCGGCGAACGCGGCCAGCCACTCGCGGGTCAGCCGGTAGGGCGGGGTGATCGGGGTGAGGTGGTCGGCCACCTCCTCTGCGTCGGCGAGCTGGTGCTTGAGCCGGCGGACGAAGTCGATCGCCTCGTAGTAGGCGCGCAGCCCGGCGTCGCCCGGCGCGGCGAGCAGCGGCTCGAGCCAGGTGCGCCCCTCGGCGCGCAGGTCGTTTATCAGCAGCGCGTCGAGGTCATGCCCGGCGCCGGAGGTCTCCTGTCCAAGCTGGACGGTGTGGTTGCCGCGCACCTGCACCAGACCCACCGACCACGTGGCGCCGAGCACGCAGACCAGCACCAGCGCGCCGGAGGGCAGCCCGCCACCGGTCTCCGGGTCGAGTGCCGCCGCCACCGCGCTCGACAGCAGCTCCACATCGGAGAAGCCGGCCGCCTCGCACGCCGCCGCCAGCACGTCGCGGCGCGGGTCGCCGGGCAGATACGCGGCCGGTACGGTCAGCGTGACGCGGCCGATGTCGGTGCCGTACTGCTGGCGGGCCTCGCCCCGCACCACGGCGAGGTAGGCGCTGAGCGCCTCGCCGCCGGTGACCTCGCGTCCCTCCAGCCACACCGAGGCCTGGGCGTCGACCGCCCGCCGCGGCCCGTCGATGTAGCGCCGGGGGATAGCCCGTTTGCGCCGCTCGGCGGCCGTGCCGATCAGGTAGCCGGCATCGTCGAGGCACACGGACGACGGCCAGACCAGGCTGCCACTGCCCGGCTCGCGCAGGAGGCCCGACCGGTCGCCGACCGCCAACGCGACGCGCGTGCCCGACGTGCCGACATCGACCACCAGGATCGGTTCGGCCATGAGCGGTCCTCGAGGGGTTGTCAATCGCGGCTGGGAGTTTCGAACTACAGGGAGTTCCGGCATAGTTTCCGCGAGTCTTACGGCCGCGTCCACCCTCCAGAGGGGTAGTGCACCAGCCAAGCGGACGATTGTAAGCAGCGGAAACAGGTTGGTAACAATCGATCGGCCTATCCGGGTACCGTACGGCTCCGAAGTACCGGTATGGGCGCGCGGATGATCGGCGAGAGGCTGGCACTGATGAGCGAGGGCGCCAACGACGGGCCGCACCTGTCGGCCGCACTCCCTCCGCCGCCAGATCCCGCCACGGAGGCCAACGAGCTGCTGCGGGCGGTCGCGGGCGGCGACGAGGCGGCGTTCACGCGCCTCTACGACCTGGTGACTCCCCGCGTGTACGGCCTGGCCCGCCGGGTCCTGCGCGACCCCGCGCAGGCCGAGGAGGTGGCGCAGGAGGTGCTCGTCGAGGTGTGGCGCTCCGCCGGCCGCTTCGACCCCGCGCGCGGCTCGGCCACCGCGTGGATACTGACGATCGCCCACCGCCGCGCCGTCGACCGGGTCCGTTCCGAGCAGGCCGGCGCCGAGCGGGCCCGCCGGCTGGCGGCCACGCAGGGCGAGACGCCGTACGACGAGGTGGTCGACCAGGCCACCGCACGCCTGGAGCAGCAGCAGGTGCGGCGGTGCATCCAGACGCTGACCGGGCTGCAACGCGAGGCGATCACACTCGCCTACTACGGTGGCTACACCTATCGCGAGGTCGCCGAGCAGCTCGGCACCGCGTTGCCGACCATCAAGACGCGCATGCGAGACGGGCTGATCCGGCTGCGTGACTGCCTCGGCGTGGAAGTGGCCGCATGAGTTGCCCTGTGTCAAGCCATAGCTTGTTGATCTTGGTTGAGGAGGCGTTGG
>NZ_JBHLUH010000050.1:0-110091 GCF_042433955.1 Phytohabitans kaempferiae
TCGATCATGGAGGCCCTTGCCTGTTTCCGCAGCCCCCTCCCCGCATCACTCGTCTAGTGGGCGACCCACCTCAAGCGGCCAGCCGCCGGCGTACCTCGTCGGCCTCGGGCACACCGAGCGCCTCGAAGAGCACCAGCGCCCGCCGCCACGCCTCCCGCGCCGCCGCCCGCTCGCCGAGCTCGTCGTGGGTGATGCCCAGCTCGTGGAGGCTCACCGCCGCGCTGCGCCGTTCGTCGAGCTTCTCCGCCAGCTCCAGCGCGGCGTCGAGCCGGTCGAGTGCCTCGGCGTGGCGGCCCTGGAGGCGGTGCACGCGGCCGAGCTGGGCGAGCACCGTCGCCTGCCCCACCGAGATGCCAAGGGCGACGAATCCCGCGTAGCTCTCCTCGTAGCACGCCTGCGCCTCGGCGTACGCGCCCTGCCGCTCGTACACCTGCGCCAGGTTGCTCAGCACCGCGGCATGGCTGCGCCGGTTGCCGTTGCCGCCGAAGATGTCGAGCGCCTCGCGCAGGCTTTCCACCGCCCGGTCGGCCTGGCCGAGTCCACAGTAGACCTCGCCCAGGTTGTTGAGGCTGATCGCCTGGCTGTGGCGGTCGTCCAGCGCGCGGCTGATGGCGAGGCTCCGCTCCAGGCACTCGGCCGCCTCGGCGAGCTGGCCGAGGCTGTCGTACACCGTGCCGAGCCCGTTGAGGCAGGCCGCCTCGCCCCGCTGGTCGTCCGCGGCGGCGTACCGGTCGAGCGCCGCGCGCAGGCAGTCGAGCGCCTTCGGGTACTCGCCGCGCACCTCGAACGCGGCCCCGAGGTCGCGGCTCGCGTGCGCCTCGGCGATCGGGTCACCGGTCCGGCGGGCGACGGCGCGGGCCACCTCGTTGACCTCGACCCAGTCATTGAGGTAACCGCGTACGTGGAAGAACGCGAACAGCGCGCGGGCCAGGCTGGTCGCGGAGGCGGCGGGCAGCGCCGGGGTCTCCGCGATCTGGTGTACGGCGGCGAGCAGGTTGGCACGCTCCGCCTCCAGCCAGTCGAGCGCGCTCTCCACGCCGGGGAACGCGTCACCGCCCTCGGCCCACTCGCCCGCGCTCGCCGGTCGGCCGTCGGCGGGGCGGAGCAGCCGGAACGCCTGCCAGGCGGCGGCCGAGTACCAGCGCAGGAGGCGGACCAGGGCGGCGCTCGACGGCGGCGGCGCGAGCGACCGGCCGAAGAGGCGGAGCAGGTCGTGCAGCCGGAAGCGGCCGGGCGCGGGCTCGGCGAGGAGCTGGCAGTCGACCAGCCGCTCCAGGATCCGCTCGGCCTCGGCGACCGGCAGGTCGAGCAGAGCGGCGGCGGCCGGCAGGCTAAGGTCGGCCGCGTCCGGGAGGGCGAGCAGCGGAAACGCCCGCGCCGCCGCCCGGTCGTCCGGCTCGGTGCCGTCGCGCAGCAGTTCGTAGCTGACCTGGAAGCTGGACCGTACGCCCAGCTCGCCGAAGCGCAGCTCGTCGAGGCGGCGCCGCGTGTCGGAGAGGCGGTCGGCCAGTTCGCGTACCGGCCACGACGGGCGGGCGGCCAGCCGCGCGCCGGCGATCCGCAGCGCGAGGGGGAGGCAGCCGCACCAGGTGGCGAGGCGCTGCGCGCCGCCCTGGTCGGCGGCGACCCGGTCCGCCCCGGCGAGCCGGCTGAGCAGCAGCATCGCCTCGGTGGGCGGCAGCACGTCGAGGTGGACGTGGGCAGCGTTATCCAAGGTGGACAGTACGCGCCGGCTGGTGACCAGGACCGCGGTGTGCGGGCCGGCGGGCAGCAGCGGGCGGACCTGCGCGGTGTCGTGCGCGTTGTCCAGCACCACGAGCAGCCGCCGGGTCGCCGCGGCCGCCCGGAAGGCCGCGCTCGCCTCGTCCACTGTGGTCATGTCGGTCTCCCGTACGCCGAGCGCGCGCAGGAACCGGCCGAGCACCTCCAGCGGCGGCAGCGGTCGCAGCCCGGCGGTGGCGCCCTGGAGGTCGACGTAGAGCTGGCCATCCGGGAAGTGGTGGGCGAGCCGGTGGGCCAGGTACACGGCGAGGGCCGACTTGCCGACGCCGCCCGGCCCGTCGATCGCGACCAGCGGCGCGGGGCGCAGCGGGGAGGGGGCGAGCCGGGAGCGGGCGGCGGTGACCTCGCGGTACCGTCCGGTGAACGCGGCGATGTCCGGCGGCAGTTGCCGGGGCTTCGGTCCGCCCTCGTCCACGGCCGTGGACGGGCCGGGCGGGTCGAGCGCGGGATCGGCGGAGAGGATCTGCCGCTGGAGTCGCTGGAGTGCCTGTCCGGGCTCCACGCCCAGCTCGGCCACGAGCCGCCGGCGCAGGTGGCGGAACGCCTCCAGCGCGTCCGCCTGCCGCCCCGAGCGGTACAGCGCGAGCATCGCCAGCTCGTGCAGCCGTTCGCGCAAGGGCTGCTCGGTGGTGGCCGCGGCGAGCGCGGGCAGCGCGTCGGCGTGCTCGCCGAGGGCCAGCCGCGCCCGCGCCCAGTGCTCCAATGTGGTCAGTCGCCGCTCGGCCAGATCGGCCAGTGTGGACTCGCCGGCGGCGCCGAGTTCCAGCCCGTCGAGCGGGCGGCCGCGCCAGAGGGCGAGCGCGCGTTCCCACCGGTCGGCGGCGGTGCGCAGCTCGCCCCGGGCCGCCGCGCGGTGCCCTTCCTCGGCGAGCCGGTCGAAGACGAGCATGTCCAGCTCGTACGGGTCGACCTGGATCTGGTAGCCGGGCGGGCGCGCGGTCAGCCCGGTCAGCCGTAGCGTGGTACGCAGGCTGGAGACGTGCGTGCGGATCGCGCCGGCGGCGGTGCGGGGCGGCTTGATCGGCCACAGCGCGTCGGTCAGCGTGCTCACCCCCACCGGCCGGTTGGCGTGCAGCAGCAGGAGACCGAGCAGCGTGCGGGGCTTGGTCGCGGTGAGCGGCAGGGGCTGGCCCTCCGCCCCCTCCACCTCGAGCGGACCGAGAATGCGGAACATGACCATCCGGCCACCTCCTCGACCAGATGCACGCGCCTGGCGCCAGATGGTTCAGCGATCAACCAAATATTCGGTGGCTCCCGCCGTACACCTGGCGCAGACTGGCGGCGTGATCGAGCCGAAGGCCCTCCGCGTCCCTGCCGCTGCCGTCCTCGCCGGCACGCGACAGCAGCGTGACGGGCTGCCGGCTGCGATCCGTGTCCGACGATCATGATCGGGGCGTTTCTCGACGGCGTGATCGCGGGCTACGGGGTCGCCATCCCGGTCGGTGCGATCGCGATCCTGATCATGGGGCTCGCCGCCCGCACCTCGTTCACGGTCGGTGCCGCCGCGGCCCTGGGCGTGGCCACCGCCGACGGGCTCTACGCGGTCGTCGCCGTGGTGGGCGGTGCCGCGCTCGCCGGCGTGATCGAGCCGGCCGCGACGCCCATGCGCTGGATCGCCGTCGCCGTGCTGCTGGGCCTGGCGGCGCGCACGGCGTACGTCGCCGTCCGCCACCACCGCGACCCGGCCCGCGCGGCCCGCTCCGACGCCGGGCTCGCCACGCCGCCGAGGGCGTACGCGGGGCTGCTCGCGCTCACCCTCCTCAACCCGATGACGATCGTCTACTTCGGAGCGCTGGTGCTCGGCCGGCAGGCGTCCGACGAGCTGGACGCCGGGGGAGAGGCGCTCTTCGTGGCCGGTGCGTTCCTCGCGTCGGCGAGCTGGCAACTGGTCATCGCCGGCGGCGGCACGCTCGTCGGGCGGCTGCTCACCGGGGCGCGCGGCCGGCTGGCTACCGCTCTCGTGTCGAGCGCGCTGATCGTCGTACTGGCGGCGGGCACCGCCCTGGGCTGAGCCTGGGGCTGTTTCACAAGGGCGTGCCTCGGCTAGACCGACCCCTACGAAACAGGCCCCAGCGCTCGCGTACACCGGTCAGTGCGAGTAGACCTCCATCTCGTACAGCGAGTAGCCGTAGGAGGTCGCGCGGCGCACGCCGACCATCCGCACGTACCGCGCGGTGGCCGGCGTGAAGGCGGCGTTGTCGGTGCCGCCGTTGCCCGCGGTGGTCGAATACGCCGTGGTCCAGGTGCTGCCGTTGGTCGAGGTCTCGATGCGGTACGAGGACGCGTACGCCGACTCCCACCGCAGGATCACGCGGCCGACCGTGCGGTTCTGTCCCAGGTCGACGGTGAGCGACTGGTTGTCGTTCCAGGAGCTGGCCCACCGGCTGCCCGGATCGCCGTCGACCGCCCGGCTGGGCGAGTGCGGCGACTGCGTGCCGGTCGCGGTGGCCGGGCGACCGGCGGCCAGGTTGCTCACGTCCTGGCCGCGCCCCGCCGGGAACGACACGGCCTGCTGGTACGTCGGCCGGTTCTGCCAGGCGATGATGGGCGAGGTGATGCCGCCGAGCGGGGAGTGGACGATCGCGTCGGCACACCACTGGTCGCCCGCCGAGCAGTACTCGTCGCCCGGATACACTGTGGACGCCGGCTGGGCCGCCGCCGCGCGCAGCGTGTCCAGGAGCACGGTGCGGCAGGCGGCCAGGACGCCCCCACCGCAGTACGCGCGCCCGAGCCCGCTCTGCACCGGGTCGCCGAGCACCGTGCGGATGTCTTTGTCCACATAGCCCCACCAGCCGTACTGGAACGCGGAGCCCTTGTGCGACTGCGCCGAGTTGGCCGAGGAGGGGAAGCTGGACGTGTCGCCCACCTGGCGGCCGGAGGGTGATTCGTTGACCTGCATCGCGTTCACCAGGGCCTGGTACAGGTCAGGCCCGAGCCCAGGCTTGAACTGTCCATTGACGAGCACCGGCCACCACGCGTCGAAGACCCGGATCGCGGTGGCGTGCTGGTATTGCTTCGAGCCGGCCGCCGTCTCCTTGCGGGTCGCGCCGGCCTGCTGCCACGCCTTGAGCTGGCTGACGGTCGTGGCGAGCCCCGCGTCGGTCACCGGCTGGCTCTCGATGACCCGGATCAGGTCGTCGAGCACCTCCTTGCCCCGCAGGTCCACTGTGGCCGCGTGCTCGACGAGCCGCACGACGCCGGCCCGGTCGAGCTTCTGCCCGGCGCTGAGCGCCGCCTTCACCGGCCCGTCCAGCAGCTCGCCCCGGTGCACGGAGCCGAAGCTGAAGTTGCCGTCCGCCGCCCCGAAGTCGCGGGCCTGTTTGTTGTTCCAGGAGACGTAGTAGTCCTGGTCGACCGACTGCGGATGGGCGGAGGCCGGCGCGAAGCCGGTCCACTCGTACTGCGCGGCCATCGGCAGGTTGGGATTGGAGCCGGCCGCGCGCACCGGGTTGCGCCCCGAGTTGAAGTACGCCGACTGGGTCGAGTTGACGTAGAACCAGTTGAACGCGTACTCCACATTGGCCCCCGCGGTGAGGAAGGCGCTCGCGCTGCCCATCGCGGCCGGGTCGTTGAAGAGCTGGAAGCCGATCGCCGAGTGCGCCTCCCGCCCGTACGTGGAGCGGCGCTGCGCGAAGGCGTACGGCTGCCCGCCGACCGTGGCCCGCCAGGCGACCAGCCCGAGTGCCGTACGCCACGCGACGATCCGGTACGAGCCGGCCGGCGTACCGTCCGCGACCGTCGGGGTCCAGGAGTTGACGTGCGACAGCTCCTCCATCGCCTTGCACTGTCCCTGGTGGAGGTAGCGGTTGCTGGCGAGCGTCGGCGCCGAGCCGTCGGTGGTGCAGAGCGGCAGCGCGTACGTGTCGGTGATGTCCTGGACGGCCGACGTGGCACTCCACGCGTAGTCCTGCCCGCGCCCGAGCAGCACGTAGAGGCTCACCCCGGCGAACGCGACGCCGCGGGCGCTGATGCCCGGCCCCTGCAACTCCTGCATGAGCAGCAGTTGGGGCGAGAAGTAGCCGGTCTGCGGCCCGAAGACCGCGATGGGGTGGCCACTGGTCGAGTGGCGGCCGGAGACGACGACCGCGTTGGACATGCCCCGGTGCGGCCCGCCGATGCTCAGCTCGGCGAGCGCGACGGCGCCGTCGGTGGCCGAGCCGGTCGCGTCCCTGACGATCGGCTCAGGGCGGGCCGAGCCGGCGTCCGGCATGACCACGCTCGGCGCGTCGTCGGGCGCGGAGCCGTACGGGAAGCTCTGCCCGTCGTGCAGCGTCAGCACCGTCTCCGGGTCGTTCTGCGAGCGGAACGCCCGCCACACCGCGTCGCCCTCGGTCGGGCCGTACTTGGCGCGCGCGGCGATGCGGACCAGCGCGGACTGCATCTCGTTGCCGCCGCCCCCGCCGAAGAGGCCGCCCACGACACCGGCGATCGCGATGAGGTCGGTCATCGTGAAGCGCTCCGGCCCGCCCGCGTTGGTGATCGCGTCGAGGTGGCCGGTGAGGACGTACTCGCCGGGGCAGTTGCGGCCGCGCATGCACGCGTCGATGTACGCGTTGACGCCGGCGATGTACGCCTCCACGTCGGTGTAGAGCTGCTCGCCCCGCGGCCCCTGCTGGCGCAGCGCGTTGACCTGGGCCTGGAGGTCGGCCTCGGTGTACGGCGAGTTGCGCCAGACGCTCTGCTCCAGCGCCCGGTTGCCCGGCGCGCCGCCGGCGAACGGGGTGAGTTTGCCCCGCCCGACGTGCCGCAGCAGGTCCATCGTGAAGAGGCGGTCCTCGGCGCCGGCGTACCCCGCCCCGAACATCGTGCCGGAGCGCGTGGTGCCGGTGATGTGCGGCGTGCCGGTGGCCCGGTCGCGCACGATCGTCACGTCCGACCGCGGCTGGTAGGTCCGCTCGGCCTGCCCCGCCGGTACCCCGAACGAGGCGTTGTTGAAGTAGGTGTTGATCTGGTCGTCGGTGAGCCCGGCGTAGTTGTAGACCAGGTTGGCGTAGTCGTCGATCTGGTCCGCCGAGTGCGTGGGACGCGTGCCGAGCGCCTGGTGGGCGAGGATCTCGACGAGCGTGGCGTTGCCGTTCTGGCCGGGCGGCATGATGTCGGAGCACTGCTCCAGGCAGTAGTCGTTGGCCGCGAGGACGGCGGCCTGGGCGGCCGCGGCGGCGGCCCGCTCGGCGGCGGCGCCCGCGGGCGGTGGGGGGAGGACGAGGCTGGTCGTCGCGGTGAGCAGCGCCGCGGCGAGGACCGGGAGGGTGGCGGGTCTGCGCATGGCGATCCTCATGGTCGTTAATATGTGAGGAACATTCGTGTACCGGATGGTAACCGTCTATGGCCGCCGTGCCTAGAGCCCCGTCGATGCCTGGTCATTCGGTACCCCCGGTTTATTCGGTACCCCCGGTTATTCGGTACCCCCGGTTATTCGGTACCCCCGGTTACAGGTTCTTCGATGCCTCGCGGCGGGAGAGCGGCGCCAGCTCGTGCTCCGCGAGGTACGTGCGGACCGCCGCCGGATCTGTCTTGGCGTACTCGCGCAGCGCCCATCCGATCGCCTTGCGCACGAAGAAGTCGCGGTGGCCGGCCTGCCGCGTGCAGTACCGGAACAGGCGCGCCGCGTCGGTCCTCTCCCGGTAACGGAGCTGGTGCAGGATCGCCGTGCGCACCAGCCACATGTCCTCGTCTTCGACCCAGGCATCCATCGTGGACAGCAGCGCCGGATGCGCGGAGGCCAGCGGCCCGACCAGGTGCGCCGCGAGCGCGTCCACTGTGTCCCACCACGGCTTGGTGACGACGAGCAGGCGCGCGGTGGCCACGAAGCCCGCCGAGCAGGCCCGCGCGTGCCGCCGCAGCCAGTCGCAGGCGAAGTACTGGTACTCCCGCTCGGGCAGCGCCCAGCACGCCTCGGCCACCGCCCGCAGATCCTCCTCGGCGGGGCGGGGGAGCCCGGCCAGCACCTGCCGCGCGAGCGCCCGCTGGGCCGGTGACGGGAGGCCGAGAAACGGAAACTGGTCCCGCATGTACGCCGCCATCGCCGCCGCCCGCCCGGGGTCGCGCGCGGCCTCGTACACGCTGGCCAGGCGGCCCATGATCTCGGTGGCGAGCGGCGTCACAGGCCGATCATGCCGTACCGTCGGGCGCATGGGCAGTCGACCGGCCGCGGGCGGCGGGCGCTGGGTCGAGGTCGCCCCCGAGCGCCTGGCCAGGTGGATGGAGGGCTTCGCGGCCCGGCACGGCCCGCCGCGGTCCACCATGACGGGGTACGGTGTGGAGCTGCTCGCCCCCGACGGAGCCGCGGCCGAGCTGCACACGCCACCGGGCGCAGGCGGCCACACCGACCTCGACGGGTTCGTCGCGGCGGCGCTCGTGCCGCGCCGGCTAGGGCTGCTGCTGGCCCGCAAGGGCGCGGTGGCGCTGGGGATCGCGGTGGGCGACCGGCTCGCGGCGTCCAAGGTGGACATTTCGTACGTGCAGAGCCGCACCGCCGCCGGCGGCTGGTCGCAGCAGCGCTTCGCCCGCCGGCGGGAAAACCAGGCCAAGGCGGCGGCCGGCGACGCGGCCGACCTGGCGGCGCGCGTGCTGCTCCCGGAGGCGGCGACGCTGGCCGCCCTGGTCTGCGGCGGCGACCGCCGCACCGTCGACACGATCCTCGCCGACCGCCGCCTCGCCCCGCTCGCCGCCGTCCGCGCCGAGCGCCATCTCCAGGTGCCCGACCCGCGGCACGCCGTGCTGGTCGACGCGGCCCGGGCCGCCCGCGCGGTGTCGATCCACCTCCCGCCCGCCGACATCAGCGCATAGGGCGCCGTCCACCATGAGGAGAGCGCGCCATCGCCGCCGGCCACCGTGGCGAGCGCGCTGCCGACCGCCGCGCAGGTGGCGCCCGCGGCGATGAGGGCGGCGGCCGGTACGCGGTGCTGGAGGCGGCCGACGAGCGTGGCGCAGACGAGCACCGCGACGCCGTACGCCGCCGTGACACCACCGCCGATCGCCGTGCCGCCCCCGGCCGCGCCCACCGCGGCGGGCAGGAACGTGGGGCTGTCAATCGGCGCGGTTCAGATCGCGTTGCCGAACGTGTCACACCGTTTCGGGTCCCCGGTCCGGTACCCCTGGTCGAACCACTGCTGCCGCTGCCGCGCGCTGCCGTGCGTGAAAGCCTGCTCGTTGACCTGCCCACCGGCCCGCTTCTGGATCGTGTCGTCGCCGACCGCGGCGGCCGCGGTGAGCGCCTGCTGGATGTCCTGCTCGGTGAGGCGGCTGAAGAGCGGCTGCCCGCCCGCGTCGGTGGTCTGTGACGCCTTCTGCGCCCACACGCCCGCGTAGCAGTCGGCCTGGAGTTCGAGCAGGACCGAGAGCGCGTTGGCGTTGCCCGGGTCGCGCTGCTGCTGGCGGCGCATCTGGGCCTCGGTGCCGAGGAGCGTCTGCACATGGTGGCCGTACTCGTGGGCCATCACGTACGCCTGCGCGAACTGCCCTGGCGCCCCGAACCTGCTGGCCAGTTCGTCGTAGAAGGTCAGGTCGATGTAGACGTGCCTGTCCGCCGGGCAGTAGAACGGCCCCACGCCCGAGTCGGCGGCGCCGCAGCCGGTGGTCACCGCGCCGGAGAAGTACCTCGTGGTGGCCATCTGGTACGGGCGGCCGAAGTTCTCCGGGAGCCCGCGCTGCCAGTACGCCTGGATGGAGTTGATGAACGCGAGGTTGACGCAGGCCGGGTCGTCGAAGCGGTTGGGGTTCTCGCGGGAGCAGGTCTGGTCGAGCGGGGCGCTGCTGGTGGTGTCCGCCTCGTCGCCGGTGAGGCCGCCGAGACTCCCGAGGCTGCCGAAGCTCCCGAGCCCGCCCTGCCCGACGCAGAGGAAACCGCAGAGGCACAGCAGCACGACGAGCACCACCGCGATGCCCGCCTTGCCGGTGGGGAGCTTGATGCCCGGCCCACCGCCGCCGCCGGGGCCCCCGCCGCCGCGTCCCCCGCGTCCGCCGAGCCCGCCGGGCAGCCGGAAGCGGCCGCCGCCCCCGCCCGAGCCACGCATGTCCTCGACCTGGCTCGGATCGAGGTTCGCGTCTTTGTTGAACTCCACGCCCTCATGCTAGATCCGCAAATGGGGCAAAACTGGTCAGAGTGCGTTACCGAACGTATCGCACGATTTCGGATCTCCGGTCTCGTGCCCCCGGCCGAACCACTCCTGCCGCTGCGCCGAGGTGCCGTGCGTGAACTGCGACTCGTCGATCCGCCCGCCGGACTCGCGCTGGATCGTGTCGTCGCCGATCGCCGCCGCGGTGTCCAGCCCTTCCTGGATGTCCTGCTGGCTGATGCTCTTGAAGATCCTCTGGCCGCCCGCGTCGGTCGTACCGGTGGCGTTCTTCGCCCACACGCCCGCGTAGCAGTCCGCCTGCAGCTCCAGCATCACCGAGAGCTGGTTGGCGTTGCCCGGATCGCGCTGCTGCTGGCGGCGCATCTGGGCCTCGGTGCCGAGCAGGTCCTGCACGCGGTGGCCGTACTCGTGGGCCAGCACGTACGGCTGCGCGAACTCGCCGGCCGCCCCGAGCTGGGTCGCCAGCTGTTCGTAGAAGGTCAGGTCGATGTACACGTGGTCGTCGGCGGGGCAGTAGAACGGGCCCACGCCCGAGTCGGCCGGCCCGCATCCGGTGTTCACCGCCTGGCTGAAGAACACCGTGTCGGAGGCCTGGTACGGCTTGCCGAAGTGCTCCGGGAGCGCCGCCTGCCAGTACGCCTGGATCGAGTTCACGTAGAGCGTGTTGCGGCAGTCGAGCTGGTCGAGGGCGTTGTCGGCCGCGCACCGCTGCTCGATCGCGGTGTTGTCGCCCTGCTCCCCGCCGCCACCGCCGGTGATCTGGGTCAGGCCGGCGCCGCCGCCGGCCAGCGCCACGAGAAGCGCCACGACGAGGCCGATCCAGCCACCCTTGCCGCTCGGCAGCGGAATGCCACCGAGTCCGCCTCCGCCGCGGGATCCGCGCCGGTCGTCGACCTGGCTCGTATCGATACGGGCACCTTCGTTGAGTTCCACGCCGGGTCCGTACCCAGTGATCTTGGTTCTTACTCGGTTGGGGCCCCACCTGGCGCCAGGTAGAATCACTGCCGTGCTGCTCTGCGAAGGCTGAGCCTCTCCGAGCCGACCGGGTCGATGACCGGCCGGCTCTTTCGCGTTCCCTGAGTCAGCCTTCGACCACGAGAGTGAGTTAGCCGCCATGATCACCGCCACCGGCCTGGAGCTCCGCGCCGGCTCCCGGATCCTGCTGTCCGAGGCCACACTGCGCGTGCAGCCGGGCGACCGGATCGGCCTGGTCGGCCGCAACGGCGCCGGCAAGACCACCACCCTGAAGGTGCTGGCCGGCGAGGGCCAGCCCTACAGCGGCGCCGTCGACCGCCGCAGCGCGGTCGGCTACCTGCCGCAGGACCCGCGCACCGGCGACCTGGAGGTCACCGCCCGCGACCGGGTCCTCTCCGCCCGCGGACTGGACACACTTCTGTCCGAGATGAAGGCCATGGAGGGCAGGCTGGCCGACGGCGAGCGCATGCTCCGTCGATACGGTGCGCTGGAGGACCAGTTCGCCTCCCTCGGCGGATACGCGGCGGAGGCCGAGGCGGCCCGCATCTGCGCCAACCTGGGGCTGCCCGACCGCGTGCTCGCCCAGACGATCGGCACGCTCTCCGGCGGGCAGCGGCGGCGGATCGAGCTGGCCCGCATCCTCTTCCGCGACGCGGGCGAGGAGGGGGCCGGCATCCTGCTGCTCGACGAGCCCACCAACCACCTCGACGCCGACTCGATCACCTGGCTGCGCGGCTACATGGCACAGCACAAGGGCGGTCTGGTGGTGATCAGCCACGACGTGTCGCTGCTCGACGCGGTGGTCAACAAGGTGTGGTACCTCGACGCCAACCGCGCGGTCGTCGACATCTACAACGTGGGCTGGAAGAAGTACCTGGAGCAGCGGGAGACCGACGAGCGGCGGCGCAAGCGCGAGCGGGCCAACGCGGAGAAGAAGGCCGGCGCGCTCATGGCGCAGGCCGACAAGATGCGGGCCAAGGCCACCAAGACCGTCGCCGCGCAAAACATGGCCCGCCGCGCCGAAAAGCTGCTCAGCGGGCTGGAAGACGAGCGGGTCGCGGACAAGGTCGCCAAGGTGCGCTTCCCGACCCCGGCACCGTGCGGGCGCACGCCGTTGACCGCGCGTGGACTGTCCAAATCGTACGGTTCACTGGAGATCTTCACCGACGTCGACGTGGCCGTCGACCGGGGCTCGCGCGTGGCGATCCTGGGGCTCAACGGCGCCGGCAAGACCACGCTGCTGCGCATGCTGGGCGGGCTGCTCGAGCCCGACACCGGCGAGGTGGCGGCGGGGCACGGGCTGCGGGTCGGCTACTACGCGCAGGAGCACGAGACGCTCGACGTGGAGCGCTCGGTCCTCGACCACATGCGCAGCGCCGCGTTCGAGCAGTCCGACACCGATCTACGCAAGATCCTCGGCGCGTTCCTCTTCTCCGGTGACGACGTCGACAAGCCGGCGGGCGTGCTCTCCGGCGGCGAGAAGACCCGGCTGGCGCTGGCCACGCTGGTTTGCTCGGGCGCCAACGTGCTGCTGCTCGACGAGCCGACCAACAACCTCGACCCGGTCAGCCGCGAGCAGGTGCTCGACGCGATCGCCCGCTATCCGGGCGCGATCGTGCTGGTCACACACGACCCGGGCGCGGTGCAGGCGCTCAAGCCCGACCGGGCGATCCTGCTGCCCGACGGCGACGAAGACGCCTGGAGCGACGACCTGCTGGAGCTCGTCGAGCTCGCGTAGCGCGCGACCGCGCCCCTGGCGTCGTCTCTCGCGAGACTCAGGCTCACGACAAGATGTTGTTCGCGACCGGCCCTGGGTTGCCCCGGGCGGCAGGTCGGGTCTGTGTTCAAGAAAGCTGTCGAGCCGGGCGCACCAACGCGCCCATCGCCGGCACACTTCCTCAGTTGCGTGATCGGTCGGGATAGTTCGTTGGACCGGGCGGCCCGGTGCGCCCACCAGGCAGGGCAGCCCTTGGATCAAGACGAGTTACGGCTGCTATTGACGCCACAGATTGTCTAGATCCGGTGATCATGGGTCCTGCGGCGGTGACCATGGCGTCTGCGGCAGGTTTTGCCCGAATTGTCGTCGCACATCCCATGATCATCGCGCGAAGAGGGCGGGGCGCATGGATTTTCCCTGCTCACGCGAGGCGGCCCAGGATAGGCCCGATGTCATGATCGACCTAAGTTGAGCCGCATTGGGTCCGGATCGACGCGGATGTCGCCGGTAACCCAAATGTTCCTATTTGCGCCAGTCGTGGATCACGGGGCCAGGGCCGCCCGGAGCACGACGGCGGCCGCCGCTCCCGCCCCGACCAGCAGCAGCGGGCTGGGCACCGGGGGACCGGCCTGCCGCTCCGGGGCGGTGGCGGCGACGGTCAGCCACGGGAAGAACGTCAGCCAGGCGTGCTCGACCCCGCCCCGGGCCAGGCCGGCAAGCACAGTGGACAGTACGGCCGCGCCGGCACCGACCAGAAACGGCCAGCCCGGCGTGTTGCGCATCTTGCGCAGGCTGGCGACCAGTGCCGGCCCGGCGGCCAGCAGCAGCACGGCCAGGCTGATCGCGCCCCACCACAGCACCGGCCGCTCGCGCTGGGCCGCCAGCAGCCCGTCGACCCAGCGGAACCCGAGCACCTGCGCCACGGCCACCGGGACGAGCGCGCCGAGGCCGGTGAGGATGTTGAGCGCCGCCCGCCGCCGCGCAAAATAAAGACAAACCAGAGAAAAGCCCATCCATGGTACGGCGAACGAGAACATCGCCGCCATGCCGAGCAGCAGCCCGGCGGTGATCGCGCCCGCGCCCGCCTTCGGTCCGGTGCGCCGGTGGTCGCTGGCCCACGCCCCGGCCGCCACCATCGCCGCGACGAGCACCGCGACCAGGCCGTCGAGGCTGGCCGCCACCCATATGGCGTACGGCGCGAGGGCCACCACCGGCAGGTAGCGGCGGGCCTCCACGTCGCCGCAGCCGTTGCGTACCGCCACGAGCACCAGCGGCACCAGGAGCGCGCCGACGGCGGTCAGCAGCAGCCCCACGGCGAGCGGGCCGGTGAGCCCCGCGCGGTGGATCCAACGGAGTACGAGAGCCGGACCGGGCGGCTCACCGGTGTGGTTGGCGGGGCCGTACAAGCCTTCCGCACCGTTGACAACGGCCAATGCGAGGGTCCACATTAGGCCCGCCAGATAGCCGGTGAGCAGCACAATTGGCCACGAGACGCGGTCCCACCAGCCGCGGGCCGCCACGCTGATCACTACGGCCGCCACCACCGGCGCGAGTACGGTGGCCGGACCGGCGTTCCACTGGTACGTGCCCAGGAAAGGCGCGGCATCGGTGCCGAGTGGGGACGCGAACCGTACGGCCAGCCAGGTGAACGCGAGTCCGGCGCCGGCGAGTGCCAGCCACACGAACAGGTCCCACCGTGTCACCCGTGCTTCGCTCATCACGGCCGACCACGGTATCGGGTAGGCGACAAGGTGTGCGTGTCGCTTGGCGAAGGGTTGATATCTAGCGCATGATCGTTCGAGGCGGTCTAATAGACAGGACCGCAAAGAAACCGCACAGTCTGGGACGTGAGGAATCAACATGGCAACCACCGGCACAGCCACCAGCACTGAGAAGGGTCGCCGGATCGTGGGGGCCGAGCGCCAGACGCTCGCCAAAGACCTGGTCAAGCGGTATACGTCCGGCGAGAGCATTCGTGCTCTGGCGGCCTCGACCGGCCGTTCGTACGGGTTCGTGCACCGCGTACTGACCGAGTCGGGCGTGCAGCTCCGCCAGCGCGGCGGTGCTCGTCGCCGCAAGAAGGCGTGAGGGCTTTTCGCCTGTACGGCACCCTACCGCTGCCGGAAACCCCCCGATGAACCTCGACAGCGGTGTACGGCTGGAATGCGCCGGGCCGGTTGCAACTGTTACGTTGTGCCGGCCCGACGTGCTCAACGCGCAAACGCCGGCTATGTGGACGGCGATGTGCCACTTCTCGCGCGACCTGCCCGGCGATGTGCGGGTCGTAATCGTGAGGGCCGAGGGTCGGGCCTTCTCCGCCGGGTTGGACCTTTCACTAGTGAGCGGTGAAGGGACGAATTCTTTCACGGAGATGGCCCGCCTCACCCCCGAGGAAAGCGTGGATCGCATTCACGGTTTTCAAATGGGATTCACGTGGTTGAGGCGACCCGACATCGTTAGCATCGCGGCCGTGCAGGGCCACGCGATCGGCGCCGGATTCCAGCTCGCCTTGGCGTGTGATCTGCGCGTACTCGCCGACGACGCGCAGCTTTCCATGGCAGAGGTGACGCTCGGCCTTGTACCCGATCTGGGGGGCACCAAACGTCTCGTGGAGTTGGTCGGGTACGGCCGGGCTCTGGAAATATGCGTCACCGGGCGGCGGTTGGGCGCGGCGGAGGCTGAGCGCAATGGCATCGCCAACCTCGTGGTGCCCCGGGCCGAGATCGACGGCGCGGCCAACGACCTCGCGGCGGCCGTGCTGGCCTCGCCCCGGGACGCGGTGGTGGAGGTCAAGGCGCTGCTCGCGGGGGCGGCCGACCGCACGTACGAGGCGCAGGACCTGGCCGAGCGCGAGGCACAGGTGCGCCGCTTCCGCGACCTGGCGGGCCTGGGCGAGTAAGGGGTCATCGGGAAGAACGCGCTTACCTGGCGGGTTCTGTCATACCGGGGGCGCAGACTTGTCCCAGGATGGACCCGGAGGTGACGCGCGTGTCGTATGGCGGCATAGGGGGTTGGGAGACCTTGCGGGCGATGCGTGCCCGCGACAAGGTGGCCGGCCACCGGCTCGCGCGCGGCACGGCACGGCGCATCGTTGCGTTCGCCCGTCCCTACCGCTCCGACATCGTGGTGTTCCTGATCACGGTCGTGATCTCGGCCGGCATCGGCGTGGCCACCCCGGTGCTCGCCGGCGACGTGATCAACGCGATCACCGGGGGCGGCGCCGACGCCGGCGGCACGGTGGTGCGGCTGGCCATCTTCATCGCCGGCCTGGCGGTCGTCGACGCGCTGCTCTCGCTCGCCCAGCGGTGGTACTCGGCACGCATCGGCGAGGGCATCATCCTCGACCTGCGCACCAGGGTCTACGACCACGTGCAGCGGATGCCGTTGCAGTTCTTCACCCGCACGCAGACCGGCGCGCTGGTCAGCCGCCTCAACAACGACGTGATGGGGGCGCAGCGGGCGTTCACGTCGACGCTCTCCGGCGTGGTGAGCAATGTGATCCAGCTCGTGCTCACCGCCGCCGTCATGTTCACCCTCTCGTGGCAGATCACCGCGCTCTCGCTGGTGATGCTGCCGCTGTTCATCATCCCGGCGCGGCGGGTCGGCAAGCGGCTCGCCGAGATCACCAAGGAGAGCTACGACCTCGACGCGAAGATGAACGCCACGATGACCGAGCGCTTCGGCGTGGCGGGCGCGCTGCTGGTCAAGCTCTTCGGGCAGCCGGACACCGAGGCGAAGCGGTTCGGCGAGCGGGCCGAGCGGGTGCGCGACATCGGCATCCTGTCCGCGATGTACTCGCGCACGTTCTTCGTCGCCATGCTGCTGGTCGCCTCGCTGGCCCAGGCCCTCACCTACGGGCTGGGCGGCTGGCTCGCGGTCAACGGCACGGTCAGCGCGGGCACGGTGGTGACGCTGGCGCTGCTGCTCACCCGCCTCTACGGCCCGCTCACCGCGCTCTCCAACGTGCGGGTCGACGTGATGAGCGCGCTGGTCTCGTTCGACCGGGTCTTCGAGGTGCTCGACCTCCGCCCGTCGATCGAGGAAAAGCCCGACGCGGTCGCCATCCCGGCCGGGGCGGGGCAGCTGGAGTTCCGCGACGTGCGCTTCCGCTACCCGTCCGCCGCCGAGGTCTCGCTCGCCTCGCTGGAAGACGTCGTGACGCTCGACCGCACGGTCTCCGAGCCGGTGCTGAGAGGCGTGTCGTTCGCCGTGCGGCCCGGGCAGATGGTCGCGCTCGTCGGCCCCTCCGGCGCCGGCAAGAGCACCACCTCGATGCTGGTCTCCCGGGTCTACGACGTGACCGACGGCCAGGTGCTGGTCGGGGGCGTCGACGTGCGCGACGCCACACTCGACTCGCTGCGCGACACGATCGGCGTGGTCACTCAGGATTCGCACCTGTTCCACGAGACCATCGCGGAAAACCTGCGCTACGCCAAGGCCGACGCCACCGACGAGGAGCTGTGGTCCGCGCTGCGTGGCGCCCAGGTCGAAGACCTCGTGCGCGCGCTGCCCGACGGCCTGGAGACGGTGGTCGGCGAGCGGGGCTACCGCTTCTCCGGCGGTGAGAAGCAGCGCATCGCGATCGCCCGGCTGCTGCTCAAGGCGCCCTCGATCGTGATCCTCGACGAGGCCACCGCCCACCTCGACTCCGAGTCCGAGGCGGCGGTGCAGCGCGCGCTGTCGGTGGCCCTGGCCGGCCGCACCGCGCTGGTGATCGCCCACCGCCTCTCCACGGTCCGCGAAGCCGACCAGATCCTGGTGCTCGACGAGGGCAAGATCGTCGAGCGCGGCCGCCACGACGAGCTGGTCGCGGTCGGCGGGCTCTACGCCGAGCTCTACCGCACCCAGTTCGCGGTCGCCGACTCGCCCACGCCGTACGTCGAGACCGACCATCCCGAGCCGGTCACCGTCCCGCCCCGCGACTTCGCCGCCGACAACTGAGCCGCCTTTGGAGCGCCTGAGCCGCGACCAGACGAGCGCGCTGGTCGAGCACCGGTGCGCGGAGCGACCCGAGAGCCCGCTAGCGGTCGGTCGCGGCGGCGCGGAGCAGGGCAAACTCGGCCGCCAGCGAGACCGGCGTGTAATGGGCGTTGAGGCCGCTGGGGTTGGGCAGCACCCAGACCCGCGTGGCGCCGATCGTCTCCGCCTGCGGGCCGAAGACCGCCTTCGGCCGGCCAAACGCGGTGCGGTACGCGGTCACGCCCACCACCGCCAGCCACCGTGGCCGGAAGCGGCGCACCTTGGCGGTGAGCTGAGCCGCGCCGGCCACCAGCTCGGCGGGGCTCAGCTCGTCGGCGCGGGCGGTGGCGCGGTCGGCGATGTTGGTGATGCCCAGCTCGTACGCCAGCAGCTCCTCCTGCTCATCCGGGCGCAGCTGCCGGGGCGTGAAGCCGGACCGGTGCAGCGCCGGCCAGAAGCGGTTGCCGGGCGGGCGAAGTGGCGGCCGGTCGCGGCGGAGTACAGGCCCGGGTTGATGCCGCTGAACAGCACCGCCAGCCCCGGCGCGATCACGTCCGGGATGGTCCGGTCGGCCGCGGCGGCGAGCTGCTCCCTGGTGGGCTTCACAGCGCGCGTACGGCCCCGCCGTCGACCGGCACCGTGAGCCCGGTCAGGTAGCTGGCCGCCGGCGAGAGCAGAAACGCCGCCACGCGCCCGAACTCGGCCGGCTCGCCCAGCCGTCCCATCGGGATCGCCGCCTCCGCCTCGGCGCGGGCCCGCCGCGGGTCGCCGGTCGCCTCGAAGAGCTCCTGGTTGCGGTCGGTGAGGATGCGGCCGGGCAGGAGGCCGAAGACGCGGATGCCCCGGGCGGCGTACTCGTCGGCCATGTCCTTCGCCACGCCGGCGAGCCCGGGGCGCAGCCCGTTGGAGAGGCCGAGTCCCTCGATGGGGCTGCGGACCGAGGTGGAGAGGACCATCCCGATCGCGCCGTCGCCCTCGATCGCGGCGGCGACGGTACGCGCCAGCCGTACGGTGCCGAGGAAGACCGTCTCGAACGACTGGCGCCACTGCTCGTCCTCGACCACCGCGGCGGAGCCCCGGGGCGGCCCGCCCACCGAGATCAGCGCCCCGTCGACCCGCCCGAACCGCTCCCGCGCCGCCGCCACGACCCGCTCGGCCGCCAGCGGGTCGCCGAGGTCGGCGGCGACGCCGATGACCCGTTCCGGTGTGCCGAGCCGCTCAGCGGCGGCGGTCACGCTCTCCGGGGAGCGGGAGGAGACGACGACGCTGGCGCCGTCGGCGACCAGGCACTCGGCGGTGGCGTACCCGAGGCCGCGCGAGGCTCCGGTGAGGACATAGACGCGTCCGGCAAGTCCGAGATCCATGGCGCCGATCCTGCCACCACCGGCGGGCGGCGGCTCGCCACGCCCGCCGGCCCGGGCCAACCGCCGGTCGCGTGAGGGCTCGACCGCCGGCGGCCTCGCGGACCGCCGCGCCACGGGCTGGGCCGGCACCGGTCGCCCGGCGGGCCGAGCGTCAGGCCGCCGGGATCAGCGGCGGAGGGCGCGGGAGAGGCGGTGCAGCACACCGCCGCGCGGGCGGAGTGCGGCCTCGCGCTCGGCCAGCTCTTCGGCGGCGGCGCCGGTCAGCGGGAGCGAGCGGGCCAGTGCCAGACCGTCCGCGAAGGAGCCCTGGGTCGGGCGGCCGTCGGCCCAGCCGGCGAAGGTCACGGTCCAGCGGGCACCGAACGAGGCGGCCAGCAGCGGCCAGTGCCGGGCCACCTCACCGGCCCGCTTGCGCAGCAGCGCCCGGCGGGCCGCGTCGATCAGCCGCGGGTCGAAGCCCGGCGGGACCGGGGCGCCCGCGACCAGCGCCGCGACCAGGGCGGCCTGCCGCTCGGCGAGCGTGCGCCGACCGCCGAGGTCCGTGGCCGCTCGATCCCCGCTCATGTCACCACCGGATAACCGGAGGCGGCGGAGATCGCGTCCAGCTCGGTGCGCAGCGTCTGCGCCGGCGGGTAGTGGCCGTCGCGCTCCAGCATCAGCGCCGGCGGGCGGTGGCGGGCGCACAGCTCGCCGACCAGGTCGAGCACCTCGCGCGGCACCGCGTCGGTGTGCGTGTCGTGGTAGATGCCGTCGTGCTCGGCGCCGCCGGCCACGTGCACGTACGCGACGCGCTCCAGCGGCAGGCGGTCGAGCAGGTCGGTGGGCTCGGCACCGCGGTTGCGGGCGTTGGCGTAGACGTTGGCGATGTCGAGCAGCAGCAGCGCGCCGGTGCGGTCGAGGATCTCGGTGAGGAACGCCGCCTCGTCCAGCTCGTCGTCGGGCCAGTCGAAGATGGCGGCGATCGGTTCGAGCGCGATGGGGACGGGCAGCTCGGCCTGGGTACGCGCGACGTTGGCGACCACGGCGTCGACCGCCTCGCGGCTGCGGGGGAGGGGCAGCAGGTGGCCGGCTTCGAGGCCGCCCGCCCGGACGAACGCGATGTGCTCGCTCACCAGCGGCGCGCCGAGTTGCCGCGCGGCGGCGGCGAGGTGGGCGACGCGGGCCGGGTCGACGGGCTCGGCGCCGCCCAGCGAGAGCCGGATGCCGTGCGGGACGACCGCGGTGCCGGCCTCGCGGAGGGCGGCGAGGGGAGCCGGCACCGGCCCGGAGGCGGGCACCGACTCGGCGATCACCTCGGTGAAGCGGAGCCCGGGCAGGCCGGCGACGAAGCCGGCGATCTCCGGCCGCCAGCCGATCCCGACCCCGAACGCCCCGGGGATCATCCGCCGCAGCCTCCACCGCCGCCGCAGCCGCCGCCACCACCGGAGGAGCCGGAGTCGGAGCTGCCCGAGTCGCCCCCGGAGCCGCCGTAGTAGCCGCCGGTGCCGGCGGTCGAGGCGTACTGCCGCTGGATCTCGGCCTCCTCGGCGAAGGCCGCGTCCGCCTGCCAGAGGGAGGCCGCGCCGTACAGGCCGACGCCGAGCGCGAGGCCGGCGGCGCCGTACGTGGCCCAGGCGGGCGACATCGACGGTGCGAGGTACGCGTGCTGGCGGCGCAGGTCGGTGAGCGCGCGGCGGGCGGCCCGGGTGCGCGTGGGCACCTTGACGAGGAAGCCCAGCGTGACGAACGTCCAGACGACCAGCAGCGCCACCAGGAAGCCGACCGGCTTGCCGGCGGAGGCGCCCGCCGCAAGCCGGACCACGCCGAGGGCGAGCAGCGCCAGCATCAGGAACGGCACGGCGCGCGCCGCCCGCCGCGCGCCACCGCTCGGGGCGAGGCCGTCGCGCTCGAGGCCCTCGCGGAGCGTGGCGAGGGCGGTCACGACCCACTGGTCGTACGCGAGGTCGCGGGCCCGTGCGCGCCCGCTGGCCGCGTTGTAGACGGCCTGGTCGAGCGGGGTCGCGCCCATCGGCATCGGGCCGGCGGCGTGGAGCGTGCGTTGGCCGGGCGCCACCTCGATCGCGCCCGCGCCGCGGAGGCCGGCGAGGGAGGCGTACAGCGCGAGCTTCTCCCCGCCGTTGAGGTAGGCGACCTGCTGAGGTCCGAGCCGGTCGATCGGCGTGTGGCGGCCGGCGAAGAGCGCGGCTCGGTGGATCAGCGCGGCGATCATCAGCGCGGTCGCGGCGCCGGCGAAGAGCACCAGGAAGGCCGGCCCGGGGATCCCCCAGGTGTCACCCTGGGCGGTGAGATCCGTCGTCATGCGGACCAGTGTGGACCAAGCTGTCACGCCTTCCGGACGGCCTCTTCGACCAGGTCGAGCACGCGTCCGAGGTCGCCCGGCGGGCGCCCGGTGGCGAGGTGGAGGACCAGCCCGTCGTAGGCCAGCTCGAGGAACTGCGTGAGCAGGTCGAGCGGCACGTCGTCACGGAGCACGCCGGCCTCGCGCTGGCGGTGGAGGCGCTCGTGCGTGGCGTCGGTGATGGCCTGCGACCGCTGCGCCCACCGCTTGGCGAACGCGGGGTCGGTGCGCAGCCGCCGCGACACCTCGAGCTGGCTGCCCAGCCAGCCGGCCGTCTCGGTGGAGTCGGCGCGGGCGAGGAGGTCGCGCATGACCTGGACGAGGCCGTTGCGCGCGACCGTCTCCACCATCGCGGCCGCGTCGTCCTCGGCCACCGCGAGAAAGAGCGACTCCTTGTCACGGAAGTGGTGGAAGATCGCGCCACGCGAGAGGCCGGTCTCTTCCTCCAGCCGGCGGACCGTGGCACCCTCGTATCCGTGCCGGGCGAAACAGGCGCGAGCGGCGGCGAGGATCTCCTGACGCCGCGCGTCGAGCTGGTCCTGACTCACTCTGGGCACGGGACCGATCGTGTCACGGTGGGCGGTGGTGCGGCAATCCGTACGTACGGCTTGGTGACATGCGCCCCCTGACCGTGGCCGCCGTGCAGGCCGAGGCGACCCCTGGCGACGTGGCGGGCAACGTCGTGCGCGCCGCCCGCTTGGCACGGATCGCCGCCGACCGGGGGGCCACGCTGGTCGTACTCCCGGAGCTCTTCCTGCCGGCCTACGACCCGCCGGCGCTGCGGGCGAGCCCGGCCACGACGGACGTGGCGGCCGACGGCGGAGGGCTGGTGGCCGACGCGCGCCTCGACCCCCTCCGCGCGGCCGCCGCCGGATGCGCGACCGCCGTCGTGGTCGGTGCCGCCGTCCGCCGCCCCGACGGTCGCCGCACCTGCGCCGCGCTGGTGGTCGACCGCACCGGCCGCGTGGCCGCGGCCTACGACAAGCAACATCTCTGCGGGCCAGAGGAGAAGGAGCTTTTCATCCCTGGTACGCGTGGCGCGACGCTCGACATCGACGGATGGCGGCTCGCGCTCGGCGTCTGCTACGACGGCTGCTTCCCCGAGCACGCGCGGGCGGCGGCGGTGGCGGGCGCGCACGGCTACCTCTGTCCCAGCGCCTACGTGGTCGGCTCGGCGCACCGGCGCGACGTCTACTACGCGGCGCGGGCGCTGGACAACACGATGTACGTGGTGTTCGCGAACCCAGTGGGCGGCGTCGATCCCTGGGTCTTCAACGGCGGCGCGACCGTCTACGACCCCGAGGGGCGGCCGGTCGCCCGCGGCGCCGACGAGGGCGAGGAGGTCGTGTTGGCGACCCTCGATGTGAGCGAGGTGGCGCGCGTCCGCGCCGCGCACGAGATGCTCGCCGAGCACCGCACCGACCTGAGCGCCGACCGGGCCCTGCTGACCGCCTGATCAGTTATACGGGCTGTTTACGAAACGGGTCTGTTCCGAGGTGTACAGGTTCACGTAGGGTGCGCGAGTGCCCCTCCTGCTCCTCGATCTCGACAACACCCTGCTCGATCGGGCGGGGACGTTTCGCGCGTGGGCAGAAGACTTTCTGGCCGAGATCGGGGCCCCGCCGGAAGACCTGCAGTGGCTGCTCTCCATCGACGCCGACGGCTTGACCGACCGGTGGGACGTGGCCGACGCGATCCGCGACCGTTACCGGCTGCGCATCTCCTCCATCGATCTGGTCGACGAGCTCACCGAGGGCCTGGCCGAGCGGCTCACGCTCGACCCGCTGGTGGCGTGCGCGCTGCGGATCGCCGACGATTCGGGCTGGGTGCCGGTCGTGGTGACAAACGGGACCACGCGGCAGCAGGACATCAAGATCCGGCGCACCGGCCTCGACCGCTACGTCGCCGACTGGGTCATCTCCGAAGACGCCGGCGTGAGCAAGCCCAACCCGCGCATCTTCGCGATGGCCGCCCAACGCGTGCGCATGCGGCTCCAGGGCGCCTGGGTCGTCGGCGACAGCCCGGAAGCCGACATCGGCGGCGCGGCCGCGATGGGCCTGCCGAGCGTGTGGCTGCACCGCGGGCGCACCTGGATGGAGTCCCGCTTCCGCCCGACGCGCACGGCCGAGGGCATCATCCCCGCGGTGGCCACGGTGCTGGCGGCGGCCGGGGTCGCCCGGTACGCGTAGTGCCGTCGAGGCGGCTCGGCGGACCGCCGCTAGACCGGGGAAGGGGCGGCGGACCAAGAGCGCGCCTCCGGCCGGTTCGGGGCGCGAACTCTCGTAGGCTCATGGCCATGGAAGACAAGACGATCCTGTCCGAGATCCACAAGCTGGTCGAGGAGGAGCACCGGCTCCGCTCGCAGGCGCAGCACGGCGAGATCTCGTCCGACGACGAGCGGGCGCGGCTGCGTGAGCTGGAGGAGTCGCTCGACCAGTGCTGGGACCTGCTGCGCCAGCGCCGGGCAGCGCGCGACGCGGGTCAGGACCCGGAGGCCGTGCGGACCCGCCCGAAGTCCGAAGTGGAGGGTTACCTCCAGTAGGTGCCGGGCCCACGCCGCCACGCGACGGCGAAGGCCGTGCGCCGTCAGGCACAAGGACTGCGCCGCGGCGGCTTCGCAGTGCCTGAGATTCGCCGTGCCGGAAACAGAAGGGCCCGGTCGCCGTCGCGACCGGGCCCCACGCTGATCGGTGGCTCAGCTGGCGAGCATCTTCCGGAGTACGTACTGGAGGATGCCGCCGTGCCGGTAGTAGTCGGCCTCGCCGGGCGTGTCGATCCGCACCACCGCGTCGAACTCCACGCCCGCGTCGGTGGTCACCTTGACCGTGCGCGGCGTGGTGCCCTCGTTGAGCTGCTCGACACCGGTGATCGTGTACGTCTCGGTGCCCTCCAGCCCCAGCGACTCGGCGGTCTCCCCGGTCGGGTACTGGAGCGGCAGCACGCCCATGCCGATGAGGTTGGAGCGGTGGATGCGCTCGTACGACTCGGCGATCACCGCCCGCACGCCGAGGAGCATGGTGCCCTTGGCCGCCCAGTCGCGGGACGAGCCGGAACCGTACTCCTTGCCGGCCAGGATGACCAGCGGGATGCCGGCCTCCTGGTAGGCGACGGAGGCGTCGTAGATCGTGGCCTCCTCGCCGGTGAGGTGGTTGACCGTGAAGCCGCCCTCGACGCCGGGCACGAGCTGGTTGCGGAGCCGGATGTTGGCGAAGGTGCCGCGGATCATCACCTCGTGGTTGCCGCGCCGCGAGCCGTACGAGTTGAACTCGTGCCGGGCGACCCCGTGCGAGGCGAGGTACTTGCCGGCGGGCGAGTCCGGCTTGATCGAGCCGGCGGGCGAGATGTGGTCGGTGGTCACCGAGTCGCCGAGGCGGGCGAGCACGCGCGCGCCGGAGATGTCGGAGACCGGTGCCGGCTGCGGCGCCATGCCCTCGAAGTAGGGGGGCTTGCGCACGTACGTCGACTCGCTGTCCCACGCGAACGTGTCACCGGTCGGCGTGGGCAGCGACTGCCACCGCTCGTCGCCGGCGAAGACGTCGGCGTAGTCGCGGGTGAACATGTCGCTGGCGATCGCCTTGGCGATGACGTCTTCGATCTCGGCGGGGCTGGGCCAGATGTCGTTGAGGTAGACCGGCTGCCCGTCCGACCCGGTGCCGATCGGCTCGTTGGCGAGGTCGATGTCCATCGTGCCGGCCAGCGCGTACGCGACCACGAGCGGCGGCGACGCGAGGTAGTTCATCTTCACGTCGGGGTTGATGCGCCCCTCGAAGTTGCGGTTGCCGGAGAGCACCGAGACCACGCTGAGGTCGGCCTCGTTGACCGCCGCCGAGATCTCCTCGGGCAGCGGGCCGGAGTTGCCGATGCAGGTGGTGCAGCCGTAGCCGACCAGGTGGAAGCCGAGCTTCTCCAGGTAGGGCGTGAGGCCGGCCCGCTCGTAGTAGTCCATGACCACTTTGGACCCCGGCGCGAGCGTGGTCTTCACCCACGGCTTGCGGGACAGTCCCTTGTCGACGGCGTTGCGGGCGAGCAGCGCGGCCCCGATCATCACCTGCGGGTTGGAGGTGTTGGTGCACGAGGTGATGGCCGCGATCACCACCGCGCCGTGGTCGAGCTCGAACACGTTGCCGTCTTCGCTGGTGACCCGGATGGGGTTGGAGGAGCGCCCGTTGGCGCCGGCGGCGGCCGAGATGAGGTCGCGCGGGCGGTCGGCCGGGTCGTCGGCGTGGCCCGGCGCCGGCGGGTCGCTGGCCGGGAACGACTCGGCGGACGCCTCGTCGGCGGCGCCCTCCTCGTGGGTCACGTAGTTTGTCAGGGCTCCCCGGAAGAGCGTCTTCGCGCTGCCCAGCGGCACGCGGTCCTGCGGGCGCTTGGGGCCGGCCAGCGACGGCTCGATCGTGGAGAGGTCGAGCTCCAGGCGCTCCGAGTAGGCGGGCTCGGCGTCGGGGTCGTGCCACATGCCCTGCCGCTTGGCGTATGCCTCGACGAGCGCCACCTGCTGCTCGCCGCGTCCGGTCAGCTGGAGGTAGCGGATCGTCTCGTCGTCGATCGGGAAGATGGCGACGGTCGAGCCGTACTCCGGGGACATGTTGCCGATCGTCGCCCGGTTGGCCAGCGGCACCGCGGCCACGCCCGGCCCGTAGAACTCCACGAACTTGCCCACCACGCCGTGCTTGCGCAGCATCTCGGTGATCGTGAGCACCAGGTCGGTGGCGGTGGTGCCGGCCGGCGCCTCGCCGTGCAGCTTGAAGCCGACCACGCGGGGGATCAGCATCGACACGGGCTGGCCCAGCATCGCGGCCTCGGCCTCGATGCCACCGACGCCCCAGCCGAGCACGCCGAGACCGTTGACCATCGTCGTGTGCGAGTCCGTGCCGACGACCGTGTCCGGGTAGGCCGTCCTTTCCGGGCTATGAGTTACGCCCGGAGAACTGATGCCGTTGCGTTCCATGACGGTGCGCGCGAGGTATTCGATGTTGACCTGGTGGACGATGCCGGTGCCGGGCGGGACCACCTTGAACTCGTTGAAGGCCGTCTGCCCCCACCGCAGGAACTGGTAGCGCTCGCGGTTGCGCTGGTACTCCAGCTCGACGTTGCGGACGAAGGCGTCTTCGCGCCCGAACAGGTCGGCGATGACGGAGTGGTCGATGACCAGCTCGGCCGGCGCCAGCGGGTTGACCTTGGTGGGGTCGCCGCCCAGCTCGCGCACGGCCTCGCGCATGGTGGCGAGGTCGACGACGCAGGGCACGCCGGTGAAGTCCTGCATCAGGACCCGGCTGGGCGTGAACTGGATCTCGACGCTCGGCTCCGCCGCCGGGTCCCAACTCCCGAGGGCGCGGATGTGGTCGGCGGTGATATTGGCGCCGTCTTCGGTGCGGAGGAGGTTTTCGAGCAGGATCTTCAGGCTGTACGGAAGGCGCTCGTGCCCCTCAACCTTGTCGACCGTGAAGATCTCGTAGCTCGCGTCACCGACGTCGAGCCGGCTCTTGGCACCGAAACTGTCGAGACTCGCCACGTCGTACTCCCTCCTGCCGTTTCGTCCATGCCAGTCTTTCGCACCCGGTTTCGATCCACCGAGGTAAGGCAGCCCTAAGAAACCGTACGTCCGTCTTGCTGCCGTGAGCAAGCTTACCCTGCCCCGGGCCCGGCTGGTCCCCCGGTGCCCGCCTGCCCATGGCGTGATCGTGGTCTCGCCGATGGTTCTGGGGGTTTGCCCCGTCTCGCCGGATGTGCGGGCGCGTCCCGCGTTCCGGAGCCCCGCCAGGGCCGCGCAAAGGGGGACGGCGAAGGCCCGCGGCCGGCCAGGGCGGGCGGACGCCTACGCCGTCGACCAGGGCGCATTCGCTCCACAAAGGACGATGCACGGATGGTCACCGGGAACGAGGCCGGCCTGCCAGGCGGCGAAGGGCGCGGCGGCCGCGGGCTCGACGGCCAGGCGGAACTCGTCCCACAGGCGGTCGCGGGCGGCGAGGATCTGGGCGTCGTCGACAAGGGCCAGGTGCAGGTCCGCGTCGCGGAGGATGGCGTACGGAATGCGGCCCACGCGCGTGGCGCCCAGGGCGGAGGAGGCGACCGAGTCGACGGGGCTGTCGACCGGCTCGCCGGCGGCCATGGCGGCGTGGAGGCAGGCGCACCCCTCCGGTTCGACGCCGACGACGGTGGTGCCCGGCGCGGAGGCGAGTGCCAGGCCGGCGATGAGCCCGCCGCCGCCCACCGCCACCGCCACCGTGTCGCACTCGGGCGCCTGCATGGCGATCTCGCGGCCGACCGTGCCCTGGCCGGCGACCACGTCGGCGTGGTCGTACGCGGGCAGGTAGCGCAGGCCGTCGCGGTCGGCGTGGGCGCGGGCGGCGGCGTCGGCCTCGGCGTACCGCTGGCCATGATGGACCACCGTGGCGCCGGAGGAGGCGATGCGCGCGGTCTTGTCCGGCGGCGCGTTCTCCGGCACGTAGATGGTGGCGGGGACGCCGAGCCGGGCGGCGGCGGTCGCCACGCCGAGGCCGTGGTTCCCGCCGGAGGCGGAGACCACGGGCGCGCCGCCGCCCGATGTGGACGCCGCGGGCGCGCGACCGCCGCCCGGCGCGGAGGCGGCCGACCCGCCACCGCCGGAGCCGTTGCCCGCGAGGAGGGCGTTGAGTGCGCCGCGCACCTTGAACGTCCCTGTGAGCTGCAGGTGTTCCAGCTTGAACGTCACCGGCCGCCCGTCTACGACCGCGGGGAAGACGGGCGTGCGCCGCGCGTACGGCGCGATCCGGCCGGCGGCGGACGCGATGTCCCCGGCGACGGGCAGCACCATTTCGACCATCCGACTCTCCTTGCAAAATCTTGCAGAAGCTTTCTGCAAGAGCTAGCGTGCGGGCACCCCGCGAACCAGGAAGGCCGTCGATGAAACGAACCGTCCTGCTGTCCTTCGTCGCCGTGTCCGCACTTCTCGTCAGCGCCGCCCCGGTGAGCGCCGGGCCGGAAAGAGCATCGCTACCAGCGAAGCACGAGATCACCGCGAAAGCGGAGCAGTTCTACTTCATGCTTCCGGACCGCTTCGCCAACGGTGACCGGCACAACGACCACGCCGCCGGGACGCGGTCGTTCCCCGAGGTGGACGCGAAGACGAGCTTCCCCTACGCGCCGGTGTCCCAGAACGAGGCCGACGCGCGGGTCAAGGTGCCGAGGTCACCTCCGCCTATGTACGCCAGGGTGAGCTGCCGGCGACCCTCGACTTCCCGTTCCAGGAGGCGGCCCGCGGGTACGTGGCCCGCTCCTTCACGAAGGTGTACGGGCAGGGGAGCGCGACGGGCGGCGGCCGGTTGACGATCACGGTGCCCCCGCTGTCGGCCACGGCGTTCCGCGCTGCCGCGCCGATCCCGGCCGGGGCGGCTCCGGCGGTCACCCTCACCTCACCCACCGCGCCGGTGGCGACCCGCGCCGAGGTGGTGGCCGAGGTCACCGGTGACCCGCTGGGCACGGTGACGTTCTCCGCACGCGTGGACGATGGTGAGTGGACGGAGCTCGGCACGGCCCGGCGCGCGCCCTACCGCGTCCACCACGACCTGGGCGGCCTGCCCGGTGGCGCGGAGCTGGAATACCGTGCGGTCGTCCGGGACAGCGAGGGGAGGACGGCGTCGGTGCGATCCCGGTCGAGCGTGGCCACGCCGCCGCGGGGCGGCAGCCGGGACTGGCTGGTCGTGCACTACGACCGCCCCGCCGGCGACTACGCCGACTGGGGCCTCTACGCGTGGGGCGACATCGATCCGGCCTGGCAGACCCAGTGGCCGGCCGGGCAGCCGTTCGCCGGCGAGGACGCGTACGGCCGCTTCGCCTGGGTCAGGCTCAAGCCGGGCGCGAAGAGCGTCGGCTTCCTCGTGGTGGACAAGGACGGCGTGAAGGACGTCGAGGCGGACCGCTTCGTCGACGTGACCCAGCACGGCGAGGTCTGGATCCGGCAGGGCGACCCGGCGGTGGCGACCAGCCACGACCCGCCGCCGGTGGAGGAGGGCGTGGCGATCCTGCACTACCGGCGGCCAGCCGGCGACTGCCTTTCCGCCCTGTGCCCTACGGCCGGAGATCCGTATGACGGCTGGGGGCTGCACGTGTGGGACGGCGCGGCCAGCCCGACCGACTGGGCCAGCCCGCTGCCGCCGGCGGCGCGGGACGAGTTCGGCGTGACGTTTCGCGTGCCGCTCGCCAGCGGTGCTTCCGGGCTCAGCTACATCATCCACAAGGGAGACACGAAGGACCTCCCGGACGACCAGCGGCTCGACTTCGCCAGTGCCGGCCGGGAGGCGTGGCTGCTCGCCGCGACGCCGAAGCGGCTGCTGCCCGTACCGGTGACGGAGGGCGGGGACAAGGACCTCGCCAGGTCGCGGGCGCACTGGATCGACCGGGGCAGCGTCGCCTGGCAGATCGCCTCGACCGACGGCAAGCGGTACGAACTGGCGGTCGCGCCGGCCGGCGGCCTCTCAATCGTGGACGGCGAGCTGGCCGGGGAGTACACGCGCATCCCGCTCACCGCCCGGCGGGGCGGGCTGACCGAGGCGCAGCGGGAGCGGTTCCCGCACCTGTGGCAGTACCAGGTCCTGACACTGTCCAAGAAGGACCAGGCCAGGGCCGCCGACGCCCTGCGCGGGCAGCTCGTCGTGACCGAGCGCGACCACGAGGGCAGGCTGATCGCCGCGACCGGCGTGCAGATCCCGGGCGTGATCGACGACGTGTACGCCGGCGCGGCCACCAAGGCGACCCTCGGCCCGACCGTGAAGGGCGACCGGGCCACGCTCGCCGTGTGGGCGCCGACCGCCCGGTCGGTGGTGCTGGAGGTCTACGACACGCCCTCGGGCAGCCCGCGGCTCGCCCCGATGCGCCGCGACGACCGGTCGGGGGTCTGGTCGGCCACCGGCCCCTGGCGGGGGAAGTACTACAAGTTCCGGGTCGAGGCGTGGCAGCCGGCCGCCCAGCGGATCGTCACCGCCTCGGTCACCGACCCGTACTCGGTCGCGCTCGCCGCCGACTCGACGCACAGCCTCGTCGCCGACCTGGCCGACCCGGCGCTCGCCCCGCCGGGCTGGGATCGGCTGCGCAAGCCGGCGGCGGTGCCCGCGACGCGTACCCACATCACCGAACTCTCGGTGCGCGACTTCTCCATCGCCGACGCGTCCGTACCGGTTTCGCGGCGTGGGACCTATGCCGCCTTCTCCGGTGCGGGAGCGGGCGCGGCGCACCTGAGGAAGCTCGCGGACGCCGGGGTGACCCACGTGCACCTGCTGCCCGCGTTCGACTTCGCCACGATCCCGGAGCGCCGGGCCGACCAGGCGGCGCCCCCGTGCGACCTGCCGGCGCTCCCGCCCGACTCGGACAAGCAGCAGGCGTGTGTCGCCGAGGTCGCCGACCGGGACGGCTACAACTGGGGCTACGACCCGCTGCACTACACGGTGCCCGAGGGCGGGTACGCGGTCGACCCGGAGGGGGCCGCGCGGACCCGGGAGTTTCGGGAGATGGTCGGCGCGCTCAACGCCAGCGGGCTGCGCGTGGTGCTGGACGTTGTCTACAACCACACGTCGGCGTCCGGTGTGGACGATCGCTCGGTGCTCGACCAGATCGTGCCCGGCTACTACCACCGGCTCCTGCCGGACGGCGCGGTCGCCAACTCCACCTGCTGCGCCAACACCGCGCCCGAGCACGCGATGATGGGCAAGCTCGTGGTCGACTCGGTGGTCACCTGGGCCCGCCAGTACAAAGTGGATGGTTTCCGCTTCGACCTGATGGGCCACCATCCTCGCGCCAACATCCTCGCGGTCCGAGAGGCGCTGGACCGGCTCACGCAGCGGCGCGACGGCGTGGACGGCAAGGCGATCCTGCTCTACGGCGAGGGCTGGGACTTCGGCGAGGTGGCCGGGGGAGCGCGGTTCGTCCAGGCGACCCAGGCCAACATGGCCGGCACCGGCGTCGCCACGTTCAACGACCGGCTGCGCGACGCGGTCCGCGGCGGTGGCCCGTTCGACGCCAATCCGCGCCAGCAGGGCTTCGCCTCCGGGCTCTTCACCGACCCCAACGGCGACCCGGTCAACGGCTCGCCGGAGGAGCAGCGGGCCCGCCTGCTGCACCAGCAGGACCAGATCAAGGTCGGGCTCACCGGCAACCTGGCCGGCTACCGCTTCACCGCCTCCTCCGGCGAGGTGGTGACCGGCGCGGAGGTCGACTACAACGGCTCGCCGGCCGGCTACACCGCGGCGCCCGGCGAGGCGGTCACGTACGTCGACGCGCACGACAACGAGATCCTGTACGACGCGCTCGCGTACAAGCTGCCGCAGGCGACCGGCCCGACCGACCGGGCACGCATGCAGGTGCTGGCGCTCGCCACGGTCGTACTCGGCCAGGGCGTTGGCTTCGTGACCGCCGGCTCGGAGCGGCTGCGTTCGAAGTCGCTGGACCGCAACTCGTACAACTCGGGGGACTGGTTCAACCAGATCCGCTGGGACTGCGCGGACGGCAACGGCTTCGGCGCCGGACTCCCGCCGGCGGCGGACAACCAGGACAAGTGGCCGTACGCCCGGCCGCTGCTGGCCGACCCGGCGCTCGTACCGGACTGCGCGGCGGTCGGGCTGGCCGAGGCGCGGTACGCCGAGCTGCTGCGGATCCGCGCCTCCTCACCGCTCTTCTCCCTCGGTACGGCCGCGGAGGTGCGGAAGCGGCTGACGTTTCCGCTCTCCGGGCCGGGGGAGACGCCCGGCGTGATCACGATGCAGCTCGGCGGCGGCGCGGTGACGGTGGTTTTCAACGCCACGAAGGCGACCGTGACGCAGACCGTGCCCGCCATGCGCGGGGCCACCGCCGCGTTGCATCCGATCCTGCGCCATTCCGCCGACCCGCTGCTTCGGACGGCGAGCTTCGACCGCGGCACCGGCACGTTCACGGTGCCGGCGCGCAGCGTCGCGGTCTTCACGCCGGGTTGACCGCTGGGGCCCGCCGCCACCGGGCGGCGGGCCCGCCTGGTCAGCCGGGGAGGCGGAAGCCCGCCTCGCGCTGCGCGGCCAGCCACGCCTCCACCTCGTCGGAGCGGCGCGGGAGGCCGGCCGAGAGGTTGACCGCGCCGTCGGCGGTGACCAGCACGTCGTCTTCGATCCGCACGCCGATGCCGCGCAGCTCGGCCGGGACCAGGTCGTCCTCGGGCTGGAAGTACAGGCCCGGCTCGACGGTCAGCACGTACCCCTCGGCGAGGTCGCCCTCCCGGTACTTGTCCTTGGCCGCCCGCGCGCAGTCGTGCACGTCGATGCCGAGCATGTGCCCGAAGCCGTGCAGCGACCACCGGCGGTAGACCGTGGAGTCGGGCTTCATCGCCTCGTCGACGGTCACCGGCAGGATGCCCAGGCTGTCGAGGCCCTCGGCGAGCACACGCATGCAGGTGAGGTGTACGTCGCGGAAGTTGACGCCCGGCTTGATCACCTCGATGCCGGCCTGCTGCGACGCGTACACGATGTCGTAGACCTGCCGCTGGAGCGGGGTGAACGTGCCGGAGACCGGGACCGTGCGCGTGATGTCGGCGGTGTAGAGGTGGTGCCCCTCCACGCCCATGTCCATCAGCAGCAGCTCGCCCGGGACGGTCGTGCCGTGGTTGTGGACCCAGTGCAGGATCGTGGCGTGCGCGCCGGCGCCGACGATCGAGCTGTAGCCGACCCCGTTGCCGTCGTGCCGGGCGCGGAGCCCGAAGACGCCCTCGACGAGCCGCTCCGAGACGCCCCGGTCGGCGGGAAGGATCCGGGCGACGTCTTCGAAACCGCGGACGGTCGCGTCGATCGCGGCGCGCAGTTGGGCGATCTCCCACTCGTCCTTGACCAGCTTGAGCTCGGCGATCACCGTCGCCAGCGCGCGGTCGCGGGCGCCGGCCTCCTCCGTGTCGTACGGCAGGATCGCCCGGTCGACCGCCGGGTCGATGCCGCGCAGCACGCGAGTGCGCCCGGGCGGGCAGTCGGCGAGCGCGGCGGCCAGGTCGGCCAGCGGCGCGGTGCGCAGGGCCAGTTCGTCGGCCTTCTCGTCGAGGGTCTGCCGGCGCCCGACCCACAGCTCGCCGTCGCGGCTGCGGAAGAACTCGTCGCTCTCCCTCGGGGCGCGCGCCTTGGAGTAGAGGACCGCGTCGCCGCTGGGATGCAGGATCAGGACGCTGCCGGGCTCGTGGTCACCGGTCAGGTAGACGAAGTCGCTGCCCGGGCGGAACAGGTAGGCCGTGTCGTTGGCCCGGGTCCGTTCGGGACCGCTCGGTACGACGACGATCTCGCCGGGGAAGGCGGCGGAGACCGCGGCGCGGCGGCCGGCGTGCAGGACCGCTTCCGGCCGCTCCGGCAGGGGCACCGGGTCGTCGCGCCAGCCGGTGCGCATGAATTCCAGCAACTGGTCCGGGTAGTCGGGGTCGTGTGACTCGGTCCGCGGTTCCTCGTTGAACATGTTGACTCTCCCGTTAATCCCGGATTCCCAGCATCCGACGTTACCCGGTGCCAGAATGGGATATATGTGTGGAATTCTGGCCTTCTTCTCTGCGCGCGGTGACGCCGCGACCCAGCGGGACGCCGTCGCGGGCGCGCTGGAGTGTCTGCATCATCGCGGTCCCGACGAGACCGGTGTAGAGGTGGTTTCCGCGCCGCGGGCGCCCGGCGCGGACGAGACAGTCGAGGGGCCCACCGACGCGGTCTTCGCGCACAAGCGGCTGTCGATCATCGACGTCGAGTCGAGCCACGAGCCGCTGGCGTACGCCGACGGCCGCTACCTGCTGACCTTCAACGGCGAGATCTACAACTACCTGGAGCTGCGCGAGGAACTGGTCCGTGAGTGCGGCGCGGTCTTCGCGACCCAGGGCGACGCAGAGGTGGTCGTGGCTGGCTACCACCACTGGGGTGAGCAGGTGCTGAACCGGCTGCGCGGCATGTTCGCCTTCGTGATCTGGGACCGGCGGGAGCGGGTCGCGTTCGGCGCCCGCGACTACTTCGGCATCAAGCCGATGTACTACATGGACAGTGCCGACGGGGTCTACTTCGCCTCCGAGAAGAAGGCGTTGCTCGCGCTCGCCGGCCCGCGCCCGGTGGACGCGGCCAGCCTCTCCCACTACCTCACGCTCCAGTACGTGCCGGAGCCGCGGACCCTGCACGTCGGGATCAAGCGGATCGGCTCGGGCGAGCTCTTCCGCTGGACGCCCGGCGGCGGCGTCGAGCTGGAGCGGTGGTACCGCCCGGTCTTCCGCCCCGCGCCGGTGGACGACGAGCAGAAGGTGTTCGACCGGATCCGGGACACGCTCCGGGACAGCGTGCGCGTGCACATGCGGGCGGACGTACCGGTGGGCGCCTTCCTCTCCAGCGGCATCGACTCGACCGCGATCGTGGCGCTCGCCCGCGAGTTCAACCCGCGCATCCTGACCTTCACGGTCGGCTTCGACGTCGACGGGTACTCCGAGATCAGCGTGGCCCAGGACTCGGCCCGCCACCTCGGGGTCACCACGATCCCGACGGTGATCGGGCCGCAGGACATGATGGATGCGCTGCCGAAGATCGTCTGGCACCTCGACGACCCGGTCGCCGACCCGTCGCTGGTACCTCTCTACTTCGTGGCGAAGAAGGCGTCCGAGCACGTCACGGTGGTGCTCTCCGGCGAGGGCTCGGACGAGTTCTTCGGCGGGTACACGATCTACCGCGAGCCGCTGTCGCTCAACGCGGTGCAGCGCCTGCCCGACCCGATGCAGCGAGGGCTGCGGGCGGTGTCGAGGGTGCTCCCGCAGGGGGTCAAGGGCAAGAGCTTCCTGGAACGCGGCACGACCCGGATCGAGGACCGGTACTACGGCAACGCCCGGATGTTCGCCGAGGCGGAGAAGCGCGACCTCATGCGCCGCAACGACGGCTCGGTCCGGTACACCGACGTCACCGCGCCGATCTACGCCGAGTGCACCGAGCTCGACGACGTGACCAAGATGCAGTATGTCGACCTGCACACCTGGCTGCGCGGCGACATCCTGGTCAAGGCGGACCGGATCTCCATGGCGCACTCGCTGGAGGTGCGCGTGCCGTTCCTGGACAAGGAGGTCTTCGACGTCGCGTCGATGCTGCCGGTCGAGCTGAAGCTGCCGCCACGCTCCACAGCCACCAAGCACGCGTTGCGCCGCGCCCTCGACGGCGTGGTGCCGCCGCCCATCGTCAACCGGCGCAAGCTGGGCTTCCCCACGCCGACGCGGGTCTGGCTGCGCGACGAGATGTACGAGTGGGCCCGGGACATCCTGGCCACCTCGGGCGCCGGCGACCTGCTCGACCTCGACTACGCGCGGAACCTGCTCGAAGAGCACCGGCGGGGTGACGCTGATCATTCCCGCAAGGTGTGGACAGTACTGGTCTTCTGTGTCTGGTACGGCGTCTTCGTTGATCACACGATCGACCCGGGGATCGAGCGAAACCCGTCCGCCCTGCTCACGAAGCCAGCCGTTAGAGCTGCGGTATAGAGATCCGTGCTTCGCTCCGTTTGGCCTAGACCCAAATTGGTGGTTCTGAGGTTTCATCTGTAGGGAGTACGGTGAAAGTTTCCCTTAGGTGCTCATCGAGGAGAGTCAAGCATGGAGGCAGCGGCGGTTCGCCGTGCCGAGGACGGAGCCCTGAGCGGTTCCGTGCCCCCCACGGACGACCAGACACATGTCAGCAACAGCGACGCGCCGTGGGACGAGTTCGATGCGGACGCCTACTGGGAGAAGAACTACAGCACTCTCCGTGACGACGACGAGGAGATCCTCAGGCGCATCACCGCCTATTTCGCGGCGAATCCTCCCGCCGGCGAGCGCCCCGGCCTGCACACCAGGCTCTGGCGCCGGCTGACCCGGCGGGCGGCTCCGCCCACCGCGCTCGGGCTCGACGTCGGACCCGGCACCAACCTCTACCCCGCGCTGGCGATGCTGCCGTACTGCCGCCGCATCACCCTCTGGGAGTACTCCGCGACCAACGTGCGGTGGCTCCGCAACGAGCTGCGGTCGTTCCGCTCCACATGGGACGTCTTCTGGGGGCAGGCGACCGGCATCCGGCGTTCGTCCGGCGGCGACACGCGCGGCCTCGACCCGCGACCGGCGCTGGCCAGGCGGGTCGACGTGCGGCAGGCGAGCATTTTCGATCTTCCCAAGAGCCGCTTCGACGTGGGCACGATGTTCTTCGTCGCCGAGTCCCTGACCAGCGACCGGAGCGAGTTCGAGCGGGCCACGCGGGCATTTGTGGAAAGCCTCAGACCCGGTGCGCCGTTCGCCGCCGCGTTCATGGAAGGCTCTGTCGGCTACCAGGTTGGTGCATGTCATTTTCCGGCGGTTCCCGTTACCATCGGACAGGTCAAGGAGTTCTTGACCGGCCTGACTCCTGACCTTGAGCTGCATCAGGTCTTCAGTGAGAAGCCTCTGCGCGAGGGCTATCACGGCACGATGATTCTTGCTCTGGGTAGGGCGTCGGGAAAGCCGTTGGAGACGCCCCCCGGGACGGTGGTCGCGACACATGAGGATGCAGCCGCGGCAGCAGCTACTTGAGGTTTGGCGGGCGACCGCCCGTTCGTCCCTCCAGGACGGCAAGTGGACGTGGGGCGGTCGAGATCGGGCCAATTCCATCAGCGACGCGGAGCAGTTGCTGTGCCTGATGACTCCGGCGACCACGGTGGAGTCGTTCGCGATCGACCAGCCCAACGCGACTGACGAAGACGTCGCGGCGGCGTTGCGCCTGCTCGGCGACCCGGTCGAGATCCCGCGGCGGATGGTCCGGGTCCTGACCGACTACATGGAGCGCTACACCGACGAGACCGGCACGCCGATCTTCTCCGGTGACAGCTACTTCCGCAGCGCCGAGAGCGACCGCGAGCCGACCCACGCGCAGACCGCGCTCGACGTGGTCGACTCTTTCGCCATGTCGGTCACGCTGACGCTGGCCACGATCGGTTTCCTGCGGGTCTTCCGGTCCGAGCTGAGCCGCGACGACATCCGTTCCGAGGTCGACGCGCTGGAGCGGCTGGCCAGCACCAGACTGACCGCGGCCATGATCGGTCTGCTGCGCAGCTTCACGGTCTCGGTCTTCGACGCCGACGCCGGATTCGGCAAGGCGCTGGTGCGCACGGCCAACCAGGGCGAGCTGCCGGCCCGGCAGGTGGTCGACTCGCTGCGCCGCGCCCTCCGGCAGGTCAGTGCGACACTGCGCGAGGTCACCATCGGTTCCGGTGCCCAGCAGGTGCTCGACCTCGACAACCCCAACCGCCTCTTCGAGTGCGGCTGGTCCTGGGGCATCGTCAAAAACGCGCCGGAGATCGCGCTCGAAGACGAGCGGATCGACATCGGCGTGCAGCGCGAGGGCGTGGCACAGGCCGCCCCCTACCTGTACTTCACGGTGGTGGCCCTCGACGGCATCGCGGCCCTCTTCTCCGAGCGCACACGTATCCTCGGCCTGCTCAACGAGGAGCAGCAGCGGCTGGCGCGAGCGTTGCAGATCCGGTGGGACCTCACCCAGCAGTACTGGGCGACGATCGCGTCCTTCGACCCGGTGCGGTGGCCGCTGGAGGACATCCCGTGGCGCACCACCGACGAGCGCGAGGGCGACTACCTCAGTCTCCTGGTGAGCGCGGTGACCGTCCAGGAGCTGGAGAGCCGGCGCGGGTCCGACGTGGACCTCGAGCGGGTCGGCCGGATCCTCGAAGAGCTGGGCAACCGCGGCCGGGTGACCCGCCGGCCGATCGAGCACGACCTGGCGCTGGCCCTGCACTCACCGGGCTTCGCCTTCCAACTGGAGGGGAGCGAGGAGCTGGGCGGGCCGCAGCTGACCTGGGTCGCCTCCGACTACTCGCCGCTGCTGCTCAAGCGCACGCTCCAGGTCGCCGGCCTGGTCCGCGACCCAGAGCTGCGCGGCCGGCTGCTGAGCCAGGCCGACCTGGTCTGGGATCACCTGGTCAAGCGGCGGCTCATCGACGGCTCCGCCCGTGACCTGTGGGATCGGCCGTCCGGGGCGTTCAGCCAGATACCCGCCTCCGACGACGCCCCGTCGTGGTACTACACCGAGCGCGTGGTGGAGTGCCTTGTCGCCGCGGCCAACCTGGTCAGGCGTTCCCCGCTCCGCAGCGACCAGCTCACGGCCCTCGCCGGCGAGCTGCTCAACGAGGCCGACCACCTCTTCGACCGCGAGCTGCTCGACGGCGGTAGCGACGCCGGCCCCGCGCTGCGGCACGCCCTGCAAAACGCGCGGGCCAGCCTCCGCCGTGCCCGCCAGCTCCTCAGCGACCGGCCCGGCACGGCGTACGTGCTCGCCAGCGACGTGCTGCGCGAGCTGGACCGGCTGGCCGCGGCCCGGCAAAACGTGTTCGAGGCGGACTGAGTGCTCGTCTTCGCGACTTCTGACAAGGGCGGCACCGGGCGATCGGTGACCAGCAGCAACGTCGTCTACCGGCGCTCGCTGCAGGGCAGTGACGTCTGCTACCTCGACTTCGACTTCGGCTCGCCCACCGCCGGCACGATCTTCAACGTCGACGCCGCGGCGCGCGGCATCCGCTCGGGCAACGGGCTCCACTCGTACATGCAGGGCCGGGTCTCGGATCCGGTGGCGCTCGACATCTGGACCGAGTCCGACCGGCCCAGCCTCCGGCACCGCCCGCCCGGCGCCGGCCGCCTCGTGCTCTACCCCGGTGACGCCGGGGGCAGCGAGTTCTTCATCGACGACGACGTGATCAAGCGCTGCATCCGGCTGCTGCGCCGGCTCGACGAGGAGTTCGACCTCTGCCTGCTCGACCTGAGCGCCGGCCGGTCGTACGCGACGGAGATGGTGCTCGCCGCGACGGCGGCGCCGGAGATGCGTTCGGTGACCGCCCGCTGGCTGGTCTTCCACCGCTGGACCCGGCAGCACATCATCGCGGCCAACGGGCTCGTCTTCGGGCAGCGCGGGATCATCGAGGTGGGCCGCGACCGGGGGCACGACCCGCAGGCGCTCGGCGATGCGATCCGCTTCGTCCGCACCGCGGTGGTCGACCCCAACTCCGAGGAGCTCGCCGGCCTCCGTTCCTCCCAGATCGCCTGGCTCCGCGACTGCAATCGCGACCTCCAGGAGCTGGCCAGCTCGCGCAAGGTCGGGCGCACCACCATGCTCGGCGCGATCCCGCTCGACCCGGTGCTCCAGTGGCGCGAGCAGCTGATCTCCGACAACGACGTGTACGCCCGGCAGATCGCCAACCGGGAGACCATCGACGCGTTCGAGACGCTCGCCAAGCGACTGACCGAAGAAGCCGCGTGGGTGACACTCTGATGTCTGCCGATGCCATCTTCCGGGAGGCAGCGGCGGAGCGGCGGGTCAAGCGAGTGCCGCTCTCGCACCTCTCGATCGAGCTGGGCCACCTCTACATGGAAGACTTCGTGCAGGGGCCGGAGCGGCTGCGCGAGCTGTTCCGCCGGGTCGTGCCGTGGGCCGCCGCCGCCCGCCAGACCTGCGCCGACCGCCTGTCCGGCAAGCGGCCGCGGATCAGCACCTGCTTCCTCATCGACGACTACTTCACCCGGTTCAAGTCGCCGGCCGAGGTCGTGCCCGACGTGCTGAATCTGGCCCGGGAAAACGGGCTGGAGATCGACTATCTGGCCCGCGAGTCGGGCTGCGCCAAGGCCGACGGCGTGCCACTCGCCCGCCTGGTCGAGGGGCGCATCGTGCCCGACCCGCCACCGGAGACCAACGGCGCGCGACCGCCGGTGACCGAGTCGGGCTGGCTCTCCAACGGGCAGCGGTCGCCGGTGAGCGGCTCGCCGGAGGCCATGGGGAGCGTCGTCAAGTGGCGCCCGCCGTCGCAAAACGCGGCCAACCGGCACTCCATCTTCATCGACATCGAGCTGTGGGACGAGGGGCGTGGCGGCCGCACCTGGTCGTGCCCGTTCCTCGCCGCGGTGTGGCAGCTGCTGCGGCTCGGCATGCTGCGCAACGAGGGCGAGCCGGTGGCGGTGCCGCAGCCGTGGACCGACGACTGGCCGGGCGACTGGGACGAGCTGCCGGCCGTAGTCAAGATCAACCCCAACGCGGCACCGTTCAGCGCGTACGCGACGATGTCGGTCCTGCCCAACCGCTTCCTGCCGATCGAGATCGGGGTGCGTACCATCCTCAGCCAGGTCTGGCCCGACCAGGATGTGAGCCGGCAGCTGCGCGAGGCGGCCGAGCGCGACGGCGTGCAGCTCCCCACCGAGCTGGTCGACCGCCTCAGCTACGCCTTCACCTGACCGGCTCGGCGGCCGACCACGCCCCGAGGACGCGCCCGGACGCCGGGCCTGGTCACGAGTGGCGCGTGCCTGCCACTGACTCGCTCAGCATCGCCATCGTGCCGGCCGCCACCTGGTCGCGGATGCGGTTGACCGAGGCGACCCACTGCCGGGTCATCCCCGGGCGCCGCTCCAGCGCCTCCCAGACGGCGCGGTCGACCCGGGCGGCCGGCATCCAGAGGTGCAGCAGGTGGTCGATCGCGGGGCCGAAGCGGCGGACCACCTGGGCCCGCTCGACCGCGCCGATGTCGCTCGCCTCGATCAGCGATTGGAGGCAGGAGAGCAGCCAGTCGTGCAGCGCGAGGTCGGCGCAGACCTCGGCGATCGCCGAGGCGTCGCGCGTGCCGGCCGGCAGGCGCAGCGTGCGCAGCCCGCGCTCCTCGATGGCGAACAGGATCGGCTCGTCGCCGTCGAGCGCGGCCCAGCGCAGGTGCGTGCGGCCGGTGCGCAGCGGCGCCTTCTGGTCCAGATCGGACGATGCCTGCACCTGGTGCATCACCTCGGTGCAGATCGCGCTCAGGTCGAGGCTCTCCGGCGGGTACGCCTCGGAGAGGAAGCCGTCGGCCAGGTCGCCCCAGTCCACTTTGCCCAGCGTCTCGACCACGCCGGGACGGGTGAGGTAGTGCGGCCAGGAGAGCCGCCGGTCGGTGCCGCTGCTCACCACACGGGTGAACGCCGACCCCTGCAACACGTGGCCGCCGGTGATCGCGGCCCGGGTGACCACCGTGCCGATCGTGCGGTGGCGCGCGCCGGAGGCGGCCACCAGCCGGCAGTCGACGCCGCGGAGGATGTCGGGCGAGACCGCGTAGGGCAGTGGGCGGGCGGAGTGGCGGACCCGCTCGCCCTCCACTATCGCGAGCACGCGCGCCGACCGGACCGGGGACACCGATGTGGAGTTTCGCAAGAATCCGGTGTGGACCTCGCCGAGCGTCAGCATCGCGCCTCCACCGGCCGGGGGACGATGCATCGATTGGACCGCACGATGTGTGGTTTGCGCAACCTAGTGGGCACTCTGCGTATTCCTCGATCGAGAGATGGCAGTTAATGTCGAACGGTGACCCCACGCCAGGCAGACGTCATCGTTATCGGCGCCGGCGTGTCCGGCCTGACGACCGCCGTGTGTCTTGCCGATGCCGGCTATTCGGTCCGGGTACGCGCGACCCGGCTGCCGCCGGAGACGACGTCGTGCTCGGCGGGGGCGCTCTGGGGGCCCTACCTGGTGGCCGACGAGCGGGTCCTGTCGTGGTGCCAGGAGACCCGCCGGGTGATGGAAGGGCTGGCGGGGGAGGAGACCGGCATCCGCATCACCGCCGGCATCGAGGCGGCGAAGACCACAGTGGACCCGCCCGCGTGGGCGCACCTGCTCGACGGCTTCGCGATCTGCGGACCGGACGAGCTGCCCGACGGCTACGTGACCGGGTGGCGGTACACGGCGCCGGTCGTGGACATGCCGGCCTATCTGGACTATCTGACCCGGCGCCTGCTGGAGACCGGGCGCGGCACGGTGGAGGTTGGCCAGGTCGAGTCGCTCGCGGAGGCCGCCGCCTGGTCGGGGATCGCCGTCAACTGCACCGGGTACGGCGCCCGCCACCTCGTACCGGACCCTGAGGTCACGCCAGTCCGTGGTCAACTCCTCGTCGTCGACAACCCGGGCATCGAGCGGTTTTTCGCCGAAGCCGAGGTGGAGATCGAAGGCGCCGATCCCACCGAGCTGACCTACATCTTTCCGCAAGGTGACCATGTCGTGCTCGGCGGCACGGCGGTGACCGGGCGGCACGACGTGACCGACGACCCGACTGCGGCGGCGGGCATTTTGCGGCGCTGCGCGGCGGTCGAGCCGGCGCTGGCGGGGGCGCGGATCCGGGCCGGCCGCGCGGGCATCCGCCCCAGCCGCCCACGCGTACGGGTCGAGCGGGTCGAGGTGGAGCGCGCGTACCTCATCCACAACTACGGGCACGGTGGCTCCGGCGTGACGCTCTCCTGGGGGTGCGCCGCCGAAGTGCTGCGTCTGGTACGCGAGATCGCAACCGAACCGGGCCCGGTGCCGAATGCGGCGCCGGGCCCGGATGGTGGTGCGGTGGTTACGCGACCGAACAGGTGACCGTCGGTGCGCTTGTGCTGCTGCCGCCCGCCACGAAGCCGAACGACGTCGACGCGCCCGCGTTCAGCGCGCCGTTGTGGCCGGCGTTCCGCACGGTGAGGTTGGGCGCCGTACCGGACTGCTGGCCGTTCCACAGGCTGTTGATGGTCGCGCCGCTGGGCAGCGTCAGACCAACGGACCAGCCGGCGATGTTGGCGGTGCCGCTGTTGCGGACGGTGACCTCACCCTGGAAGCCGCCGTTCCACGAGCCGACCGAGCGGTAGGTCGCCGTGCAGGCGCCGGTGCCCGGGCCGGGGCCCGGGTTGCTCGTGGTCGGGTTGGGGTTCGGGTTGTTGGTCGTCGGGTTCGGACCCGGCGTCTGCGTACCCTGGCCGGGGCCGATGCCGGTGACCTGGCCGTTGCCGCCGTCGAAGACGACGTCCGAGCAGCCGAAGAAGTTCTCGGCGCTGTCGGAGCGGACCCAACGCGAGTAGATGATGTGCCGGCCGCTCTTACCCGACGGCAGGTTGCCGCTGAAGTAGTAGTGGCCGTCGTTGGTGCCCACCGCACCGCGCTGGGGCGGGTTGGTGACCGTCAGGAACGGCGTGGACTCGAGGTCGCTCCAGGCCAGCGGCCGGGTCGGGCTCCAGCTGTTGTTGGTCACGTAGAAGTAGAACGTGCCCGGGTGGTGAGCCCAGTTGCTGTACCGGAACTCGATGTTGGCGCCCGCCGTCAGGTGGGTGAGCGGCCAGTCGTTGCGGGCCAGGTTGTACGCCGAGAAGGTGCTGTTGCCGCCGCTGCACAGTTGCCCGTCCGGCACGAAGCCGGTCGTGCGGCCGGCCGCGTCGGAGCGCAGGACGCTGAACCAGTTGTACAGCGGGTTGGCGCCGCCCTGGGCGACCGCGGCCTGGCAGGCCGGGTTGTTGGGGATGATCTGGCCCGTGGACGAGAGCCCGTCCCGCCAGCACAGGAAGGTGCGGCTGCCGGGCACCATCGCGGCGCCGTGCGCCTGGGCCGCGCTGGGCGTGATCACCGTGATGAGGCCGGCGGCCACCACAGCGACCGCGGCGGCAGCCGCTGCCCTGCGTAGAAGTTTCACCTTGGTTCTCCCTTTCGGTACGAGGCCCGGTGACGCGTGGTGGCGCGCACCGGAATTCGGGGGAGATGCAGACGGATCGCGCGGCAGGAAGGCACGACGCATCCGTCCGATCTCGGACGCACGCGCGCCTCTCACATGGCCCCTTGCCCGGCAGCCAACCCGGCGCGTGTCAGCCCTGCGCCGCCTGGCATCGATATTGCACCATGAATCGATATCCAGGGCAATAGTTACACGTCTATGTCGAACTGATTGCCGGATCAGGCCTCGGCTGGCCGGGCGGCCGAGGCGGCCCGGACGAGCTCGGCCACCGTCGCCAGGTCGACGTCGGTGAGCCGCTTGATCCGCACGCAGCCGCGGCCGACGTCGGCTTTGGGCAGGCGGTCGCGGAAGGTCTCGGCGAGGTAGCGGTCGCCCTCGGAGGCGCTGACGTAGAGCGAGACGTACGCCCGGCGGCTGGCCAGCCCCACCACGAACCAGTCGCCCTCACGGCCACTGTCGTAGCGGTAGTGGTAGCTGCCGTAGCCGAGCATGCCCGACTGGAGGTGCGGCTCGAGCTCGGGCGCCTCGCGACGGATCAGGTCGTGCAGGACCCGCACCTCGCCCCGGCGTGGCTCGGGCAACGCGGCGATGTACTCCTCGGGGGTCCTGACCTCGGCGTCCATGGCGCTCCGGCCCCATTCTGTCAGACCTCGGTGCGACCATTCGGCCATGACGAGGTCACACGATGCGGTGATGGCGTACTGGGCGGCGGCCGAGGCGCGCGACTGGCCCGCCTTCGCCGCGCTGCTCGCCGACGACGTGCTCTACGACCTGCCGCAGACCCGGGAGCGGATCCTCGGCAAGGAGCGTTACGTCCAGTTCAATGTGGAATATCCCGGCGATTGGCACATCACCGTGGAGATGGCGGTCGGCGAGGAGCGGCACGCGGCCACGTGGACCCGGTTCGCGGTGGGCGGGGAGGAGCAGGCGGGGCTCTGCTTCTTCGAGTTCGACGAGGCCGGCCTGATCACGAAGATCACTGACTTCTGGCCCGAGCCCTACGAGCCGCCCGCCGGCCGCGAGCACCTCGTCGAGCGCTACTAGAGATTTCGCGGTCGCGAGGTCCGCGTTTCCGTCGCGGTTCGATTCTGGTGTGACTGAGGGGAGCTGCCGCGATGCCCGTCGTGCTCGGGGCCGCTGCTCCCGCAGCCTCACCCCGCGCGGTCCACGACCAAAGTGCCCGCGATCGTAAGCCCTGACCACGAAGGCTTTACAGAGATTTCGGTGTCGAGGTGGTCGCGTGGGCTGGGCCGCGTTCGGACCTGGCGTCGTGTGTTGGAGAAGCTGTCGAGCTGGGCGCACCGGTGCGCCCAGCACCGGGACGGGCGCTGGATGCGTGGCTGCGTGGCGTGTGTGCCGGGTCCGCTGGGCCAGCCGCGCCCGACGCGGCCGGGGCGTGGGCTATGTCGGGGACATAGCCCTTTCAGACCGGCCGCGAGGGGCTTGGTCCCTGACATAGCCGCGTTCGAAGCGACCAGGCCCGGGGCGGCGCGGCAACACAGGCACGCGCGAGCGTGCTGAGCGCGGATGGGTGAGCGCGGTCCGTCCGTGGCGACTAATTGCTCCCAGAGAGCCTGTTGCAAAATCGTCAGATTCGCGCGAACTGAGGGTCGCGCTAACCCTCGCTGGCCGCCGTTCGACGGCCAGCGACCGATACAGCCGTGTTCTTCTCGACACTCACTGTGATCGAGCAATTTTGCAACAGGCTCCAGAGGGTGAATTCTTCGCCACGCACGACCTGGATCTTTATGACCCGCGAGCGCCGTCGGTCGCTACTGCGTGCGCCCGGACAGCTCGGCGTAGCCGCGGCGCACCGCCACGCGGGCGGCGTCGGGTCCGAAGGGCGCCCGCGCCGCCACCGTGGCCACCGGGGCGCCGTCGGCGTGGCCGTCGCGGATCAGCCAGTCGAGCGCGGCCAGCTCCTCGTGCTGGCCCTTCACGAAGTTGTGACCGACCACCGCGCCGTGGCCGGGCACGACCACCGTCGCGGGCGTGGTGTGCCGCAGCAGCTCGGCCACGGCCTCCGGCCACTCCAGGGGGTACGCGTCGCCGAACGACGGGGGCGCGCCCTCCTCGACCAGGTCGCCGGCGACGATCACGTCGGCGTCGGGCACCTGCACGACCAGGTCGCCGGCGGTGTGGCCGCGACCGAGGTGGCGCAGCACGACCGCACGGCCGCCGACGTCTACGGTGGACTCGCGCTGCACCGCGCGGTTGGGCGCCAGGATCGGCGCCCTGGCGATGTCGGGGGCGAGCTCCGGGGCGAGCCGGAGCGCCTCCTCGTACGCCTCCCGGCGCACCGCCTCGGGCCGCGCGCGCAGCAGCGACACCGTCTGCTCGTGCGCCCAGATGTCGCAGGGCGGGTCGCCGGCGAGCGCCGCGTTGCCGAATGTGTGGTCGAAGTGGTGGTGCGTGTTGACCAGCGCCCAGGGCATGCGGGTCACCCGGCGGGCGGCGGCGACCAGGTCGGCGGCCTGCGCCGGCGTGGCGAGCGTGTCGACGATCAAGGCCACGCCGTCGCCGAGCACGAGCGTGGTGTTGACGTCGAGCACCGGATACCGGAGCACGAAGACGTCATCGGCGACCTCGGCGAAGTCAGCCACCGGGGCCGCCCTGGGTCGCTCGCGTCCGGCTCACTCGCCGAACGCCCTCTCCACGAACTTGTGCCGGTCGACCAGCACGCGCTCGACGCGCCCCTCGGCGACCGTGACCGAGCCCTCGGTCACCGATACCTCGAAGAGCAGGCGCCGGCCGTCGACCTTGGCGAGCTGGGCCTGGGCGACGACGGTACGGCCGATCGGGGTGGGCGCCCGGTGGTCGAGCTCCACGCGCGTGCCGACCGTGGTCATGCCGGCCGGCATCCGGGTCGTGGTCGCCACCACCGTGGCCGCCTCCACCAGCGCGAGAACCCGCGGCGTACCGAGCACGGGCACGTCGCCCGAGCCCAGCGCCTGGGCGGTGTCGGAGTCGGTGACCGTCAGCTCCACTCGGGCGGTCAACCCTGGCGCGAACGCAGGATCCGGCTGCTGCTCCATGCCGACCAGCGTAGGCGCTCCAGAACCGGACAGACCACGTATCCGGCGCACCAGCCACGCCCACGCCCGGGTGCCCTCGGCCGATCGGCGTACCCGCCACAGCTAACCTGGACCCCGATGGCCGTGACGATCTCTCCCGCGCCCGCTGACTCCCCGCCTCCGATGCGTGACCGGCGGCGCCAGATCGTCGCGATGGGCGTCTGGGCGGCGCTCTTCGCGGCCGGCTGGCTGATCATCGGGCTGCCCACCGATCCGCTGTACGCCTTCGGCTGGCTCTGGACCGCGACGATCGCCTGGCGGATCGAGCGGCCGTGGCGCTCCCACCTGGGCTTCGTCCGCGACTGGCTGCCGATCGTGCTGGTGCTGGTCATCTACAACCTGTCCCGCGGCTTCGCCGACAACAACGCCGTCCCCCACGTGCTGGAGCTGATCGCGGCCGACCGGTGGATGTTCGGCTGGGGGACCGGCGGCGAGGTGCCGACGGTGTGGTTGCAGCAGCACCTGTACGACCCCGACCGCGTGCGCTGGTACGACGTGGTCGTCAGCTGGGTCTACTTTTCCCACTTCGTCGCCGCGCTCGCCGCCGCCGTGGTGCTGTGGCTGCGCAGCCGGCCGAGGTGGGCGGCGTTCATGCGGCGGTGGGTCTTCCTCTCCCTCGCCGGCCTCGCCACCTACTTCCTCTACCCGGCCGCGCCGCCGTGGTGGGCCGCCCGCTACGGCCTGCTGGAAGAGGTCGCCCGCATCTCCACGCGGGGGTGGAAGGCGATGGGCATGCACGGCGCCGGCAACATGCTCAACGTGGGCCAGATCGCCGCCAACCCGGTCGCCGCGATGCCTTCGCTGCACACCGCGTTCGCGCTGTTCGTGGTGGTGTTCTTCTTCAACACCGTGCGCAGGCGGTGGTGGCCCGTGCTGCTCGTGTACCCGCTGGCGATGACCTTCACCCTGGTGTACTCCGGCGAGCACTACGTGATCGACGTGCTGGTCGGCTGGGCGTACGTGGGGCTCACGTTCGTTGTCGTGGGGCTGGGCGAGCGGTGGTGGGCACGCCGGCGGGCGGCCGCCGCCGAGGGCGAGGGGGAGGCGGTCAGTGCGCCGCCGGGACCGAACGCGCCGCCCGCGAACGCTCCGCCAGGGTCGCCGCGAGCGCCCACGCCTCGTTGAGGTCGCGATCGCGCGCGGCGACGCTCGGGCCGCCGGCCGTGTCCGCGTAGACCGTGGCGAGGCCGAGCCGCCGCTGGAGCGGGCCGCGGTGCACGCGCACGCTCTGGATCCGCGCGAACGGCACGACCAGCACCTGGCGGGTCAGCACGCCCTGGCGGTGCGCGACCACCTGATCGGTCATCCCGGCGCCGAGCACGCGCCACTCGATCGGATGGAGCCACCGCGCCCGGCGTGGCGTAGGGGTGAACTCGATCCCGTCCAGCGTCACCCCGGGCAGCGCCTCGGCGAGCACGCGCCGCGCGGTCTCGGGGTCGCCGACCGGCAGCAGCCGCCCGCCGCCGGCGTCGTCACCGGCGTTGGGCGCGGCGATCCCGGCCACGTGCGCGCGCAGCCGCAGCCACCGCTTGCCCCGCCACAGCAGCGGCCAGGTGGCGCCCACCGCCTGGAGCCGGTTGAGCGGGACGGTCTGGCTGCGGGTCTCCAGCAGGCCGCCGCGCAGGCGCAGCGCGTCGTCCTGGTGGGCGAGGCGGAAGTTCCAGTCGGCGAGGATCCGGCGTACGGGCTGGAGCACCACGCCGGCCATCGCGGTCAGCGTGCTCGCGATGGCGATGAAGGACCAGGTCGCCTCGAACGCGAACTGGACCACCACGAACGCCACGCCGAACGGGAGCAGCAGCGTCTGCGGTGTGAGCAGCTGGCTGATCAGCAGGTCGCGGTTGGTGACCGCGTGGATCGGCCGCTCGTGCGGCACGTGCGGGGCCGGCGCCTCGCCCGCGACCGGCTCGGTGTGCGCCGCGGCGCTCGCCTTGCCGGCCAGTACCAGCAGCCGTTCGCGCAGCGCCCGTGACTCGGCGACCGTCAGGAACGCCAGCGGCGCCTCGGTCTTGCCCCCGCCGACCACCTCCAGGCGCAGCTCGGCGAGGCCGGTGAGCTGGGCCAGCAGCGGTCGTACGACCTCGACGGCCTGGAGCCGCTCCAGCGGGATCGCGCGCGTGCGGCGGAACACCAGCCCTTCGTGTATCCGCAGCTCGCGCCCCACCACCTGGTAGCCGGTGAAGTACCAGCTGACCGCCGAGAGGACCACGTAGCCGATCAGGGCGGCCACCACGATGGCGGCGAACCAGCCCAGCCCCAGGCTGCCGAGCGTCTGCCAGGAGAGCGCCGCGATGATCACCACGAGTGCGCGGGCGCCCTTGAGCAGCGGGGTGAGGGGGTGCAGCCGCTGCTTCGGCTCGGCGCCGCCCGGCCCTCCCACCGGCCCTCCCACCGCCGTCTCGGCGGCCGGACGCTCACTCACGGTGCCTGCCCTTCGTCCGCGACCGCGGGGTGCGCGTGCGGGCGTGCGCGGCGCGGTCGAAGCGCGCTCACAGGCCCTCCGCGCGGTCTTCGCCGAGCGCGGTCAGCCGGTCACGCAGGCGGGAGGCCTCCTCCGGCCGCAGCCCCGGCACACGCGCGTCGGTCGCCGCCGCGGCGGTGTGCAGTTGCACGGTGGCCAGCCCGAACGCCCGCTCCAGCGGCCCGGCGGTCACGTCGACGAACTGCATCCGGGCGTACGGCACGATCGACAGCCGGCGCACGAGCAGCCCGTGGCGGACGAGCAGGTCGTTGTCGCGCTCGGCGTACCCCCAGGCTCGGACCGCTCGGAAGATCACGATGACCCGCCAGACGGCCAGGACCACGGCGGCGGCCAGGCCGAGACCGAAGAGCCAGTGGCTGGTGAGCGCCCAGAAGACGCCGAGGCCGACCAGAACGAAGATCATCAACGATGCGAGGTGGATCAGCTCGACCCAGATCAGGTCTCGGGAGACAGGGCGCCACTCGACCGTCTCCGGCCATGGCTCCAGCGCGCTGGTGGGGGAGGACGCAGGCTCGGTCACGGATCCAGGCTACGGTCAACTTCGCGCAGGAACCCACGCGCCGCGAGGAAGTCGCTCAGGTGCTCGCGATGGGCGTCGCAGGCCAGCCAGACTTTGCGCCGCTCCGGCGTGTGGATCTTAGGATTATTCCACCGGAGGGCCCACGCGGACGGCTCCGGACAACCCCGCGCCGAGCACTTCTGCACGAGGCGAAGTCTACGAGCATGGGTAGATTAAGCGCCGGGCGGCCACGGGGGAAGCCGCCCGGCGACGGCTGAAATCGTACACACGAAAAACCCCCTCATGTCTACCCGTTGGTCGTGCCTCTTTGGGCGTCTGCCCGTAAGCCGTACCGCCGGCGGGACGTTCGGTGAACGCCGAGCGCCGCGCAGCGCGACGCGTACCGGATTTCCGGCGCTCCATACCCGGCTGGTTAGCTGGGCGTGTAAGGCTTGGTGCGGCAGCACCTCGCCACAATGCCGATGACGCCGCACCGCAGTGGAGGACCGGTGGCCAACGCGACCACGCCCGAACGTCCCGACGCGCCGGTTGACGCGCCTCCCGCGTCCGCCTCCGGCAGCACCCCGGCACAGGACGCCACGCTGCTCGAACGCGCGTTGTTCGAGGTCAAGCGGGTGATCGTCGGCCAGGACCGGATGGTCGAGCGGATGTTCGTGGCGCTGCTCGCGCGCGGCCACTGCCTGCTGGAGGGCGTGCCCGGCGTGGCCAAGACGCTCGCGGTGGAGACGCTCGCCAAGGTCACCGGCGGCACGTTCGCGCGCGTGCAGTTCACGCCCGACCTGGTGCCCGCCGACATCATCGGCACGCGGATCTACCGGCAGTCGAGCGAGAAGTTCGACGTCGAGCTCGGCCCGGTGTTCGTCAACTTCCTGCTCGCCGACGAGATCAACCGGGCGCCGGCCAAGGTGCAGTCGGCGCTGCTGGAGGTCATGTCGGAGCAGCAGGTCTCGATCGGCGGCGAGACCCACGAGGTGCCCCACCCCTTCCTGGTCATGGCCACGCAGAACCCGATCGAGCAGGAGGGCGTCTACCCGCTGCCCGAGGCGCAGCGCGACCGGTTCCTCATGAAGATCATCGTCGGCTACCCGACCGACGCCGAAGAGCGCGAGATCGTGTACCGGATGGGCGTCAGCGCGCCCGAGCCCACCGCGGTCTTCACGCCGTCCGAGCTGATGGGGCTCCAGCGCAAAGCCGACCAGGTGTTCGTGCACAACGCGCTGGTCGACTACGCGGTGCGGCTGGTGCTCGCCACCCGCACGCCGGCCGAGCACGGCATCCCCGACATCGTGCCGCTGATCCAGTACGGTGCCAGCCCGCGCGCCTCGCTCGGCATCGTGCGGGCCACGCGGGCGCTCGCCCTGATGCGCGGCCGCGACTACGCGCTGCCGCAGGACGTGCAGGACGTGGCGCCCGACATCCTGCGCCACCGGCTGGTGCTCAGCTACGACGCGCTCGCCGACGACGTGCCGGCCGACCACATCGTCGCGCGCGTGATGGCGACCGTGCCGCTGCCCACGGTGGCCCCGAGGCAGAGCGCCAACGCCGGCCCGGCGCCCGCCTCCAGCCCGCCGCTCGGTGCCCCGCAGCCCGCTGGTGCGTGGCCCAACCTGCCGTGACCTCTGCCATGACCGGCCCCCTCGACGGTCAGCGGACGGCTCGCGCGGACGCCGTCCTCTCCCGCCTGCAACTCCTCGTCACGCGCAAGCTCGATGGCCTGCTGCAAGGCGACTACGTGGGGCTGCTGCCCGGGCCGGGCACCGAGGCGGGGGAGTCCCGGGAGTACCGCCCCGGTGACGACGTGCGCCGCATGGACTGGCCGGTGACCGCGCGCACCACGTTCCCGCACGTACGGCAGACCGTGGCCGACCGCGAGCTGGAGACCTGGATGGCCGTCGACCTCTCGGCCAGCCTCGCCTTCGGCACCGCCAACCACCTCAAGAGCGACCTGGTCGTGGCGGCCGCCACCGCACTCTCGTACCTCACCGTGCGCGGCGGCAACCGGATCGGCGCCGTGGTCGGCACCGGCACGCGCATGCAGCGGATGCCCGCCCGCCCCGGGCGCAAGGAGGCACAGGGGCTGCTGCGCGCCATCGCCCGTACCCAGATCATGCCCGGCCGCTCCGACCTGGGCGCCCTGATCGACATGCTCAACCGCCCACCGCGCCGCCGGGGTGTGGCCGTGGTGATCTCCGACTTCCTGGCGCCGGCCGAGCAGTGGGCACGGCCGGTGCGCAAGCTGGCCGTGCGCCACGACGTACTGGCGATCGAGGTGGTCGATCCCCGCGAGCTGGAGATCCCCGACGTCGGCGTGCTCACGCTCGTCGACCCGGAGACCGGCGCGCTGCACGAGGTGCAGACCTCAGACCCCAAACTGCGCCGCCGGTACGCCGAGGCGGCCGGGCACCAGCGCGCGGCCATCGCCCAGGCACTGCGCGCCGCCAACGCCGCCCACCTGCGCCTGCGCACCGACTCCGACTGGATGCTGGACATGGTCCGCTTCGTCGCCGCTCAGCGGCACGCACGCACCCGAGGGACGACGCGATGATCCGTTTTCTCGAACCGTGGTGGCTGCTCGCGCTGCTGCCGGTCGTCGCGATCGCGGCCGTGTACGTGTGGCGGCAGTTCCGCCGCAAGCACTACGCGGTCCGCTTCGCCAACCTCGACCTGCTGCGCACGCTCGCGCCGAAGGGCCTCGGCTGGCGCCGCCACGTCGCGGCCGGCACCTTCCTGCTCGCGCTGCTGGCGCTGGCCACCGCGATGGCCCGCCCCTCGGTCGACCGCGAGGAGCCGCTCGAACGGGCCACCATCATGCTCGCGATCGACGTGTCCCTCTCGATGGAGGCGGACGACGTGGCGCCCAGCCGCATCGAGGCGGCCCAGGAGGCGGCGAAGCAGTTCGTGACCGAGCTGCCGGAGACGTACAACCTGGGGCTGGTCTCGTTCGCTAAGTCGGCCAACGTGCTCGTGCCGCCGACCAAGGACCGGCTCGCGGTGCAGCAGGCGATCGACGGGCTCACCCTGGCCGAGGCGACCGCGACCGGTGAGGCGGTCTTCACCTGCCTGGAGGCGGTGCGCTCGGTGCCCGCCGACGGCGCCTCCGGCATCCCGCCGGCGCGCATCGTGCTCCTCTCCGACGGCTACCGCACGTCGGGTCGCTCGGTCGAGGAGGCGGCGTCGGCCGCCGCCGCCGCGAACGTGCCGGTCTCCACCATCGCCTTCGGCACCGACGCGGGCGTGGTCGACATCGGCGGCCAGCTCCAGCCGGTGCCGGTCGACCGCCTGGCGCTGGCCGAACTCGCCGAGACGACGCAGGGCTTCTTCTACGAGGCGGCGTCGGTCAGCGAACTCAAGCAGGTGTACGAGGACATGGGCAGCTCGATCGGCCACCGCGTCGAGCCCCGCGAGGTGACCCAGTGGTACGCCGGGATCGCGCTGCTGTTCGCACTGGCGGCGGGCGGCATGAGTCTGCTGTGGACCTCACGCCTGCCGTAGCGCCGCAGGTCCAGCCCGCCGCGGTCGGTGCCGCCCGCACGCCGGCCAGCACCGCGGCGTGCGAGGGACAGCGTCAGACGAGGACGAAGAGGACGACGACCCACACGGCGGCGAGCGTGAAGCCCAGCGGGGCAGCGTAACGGTTCATGGCGGTTCTCCGGTGGCGGTGTACACGCGGCGGTGCGCCCCGGGCGCTACCCCGGGACGCGAGGAAGAAAGGGAGAGACCGGTCAGCTCAGCTGACGTGTGGCCCGGCTATGCCTGGGGGGATCGCTATCTCGCACAGCGATCACCTCCACAGGTCGTCGGGGCTCAGAACCGTCGAACATCGTACACCGCGTGGGCACCGTTCGCCCGCCGCCCGCCCAGCGGCACGCGGCGGCGAGAAGCGCGGCGAACAACGGCAACCAGGCCAGCCGCGCGCCGACCCAGGCGAGGCCGTCCGGCGCGGTGTGCAGGCCGGGTACGGGGGCGCCGCCGCTGAGCCACGCAACCGCCGTCGTCGCCGCGATGAGCGCGCTCTGGTGCCACAGGTAGACGGGCATCGCGGCCCGGTTGAGCGCGGCCACGACGGGCGGTGTGGCGCGGCGGTTGAGCCACGGCCGGACGAGCAGTGCCACGCCGATCTGCGCCGCCGCGAGCGCCACCGTGAAGAGCGACGGGGGCGAGAGGTTGGAGCGGCCGTCGCCGGGTACGCCGACCGCGCTCGCCGGATAGCCCAGCCACAGCACCAGGATCGCCAGCGCCGCCACGCCACCGGCGAGCAGGGCGAGGCCCGTGCCGCGGCTGGCCAGGCGGCCGGTGGCGAGCGCCACGCCGAGCGTGTACGGCACCAGCCACGCCGCCACCACCGTCAGCGGCAGCGCGCCGAGCCCGGCGTCGGCGAGCGCGACCACCGCGAGGGCGGGCAGGACGACCGCGGCGGGTCCGGCCCGCTCGACGGTACGGCGCAGCGGGCCGGTGAGCGCGAGCAGCCCGACGAACGGCAGCAGGAACCACAGTGGACTCACGACGAGCGTGGCGACCGTGTCGAGCGTCACGCCGGGTACGCCGGCCACCGCGGCGAGGAGCAGCGCGGCACTCCACAGTGCACCGAGCCCGGCGACCGGCAGGGCGAGGCGGGTCAGGCGCCGGGGGAGGGGGCGGGACGAGCGGGCGGCCGCGTACCCGCCGGCGAAGAAGAACAGCCCGAGCGTCTGGAGCAGCCAGGTGACCGGCGCGAACGACGGCAGCGCGCGCAACGGGCTGGCCTGCACGAGCCCGCCGTCCGGGCCGAGGACGAGGCCGGTCACCAGCCAGTGGCCCAGCACCACGCCGGCGATCGCCACCGCGCGGACGGCGTCGATCGCGCGGTCCCGCTCGCCACTCACCGGGCCACCGCCCCGGCGCCGTCCGCCACGATGCCCGCCACCGCCGGGAGCGTGGCTGAGCCGTCGGTCAGGTAGCCGTCGTGCCGCGAGACTCCCGCCGTGGGCAGTTCGCGGGCGCCGAAGGAGTCCGTCGCGGGGCGTGTGCCCAGACCGAGGGCGAAGAGGCGGACCTCGGGGACGAGGCGGATCCAGTCGTGCGGCGACTCGGCCGCCCATACCCGGGCGGTGGTGCCCAGGTCGGCGGCGCGGTCGGCGCCCATGCCCGGTGCGCCCAGCGCGACGAGGTCGGTCACCTGGGCGGGCAGCGTGGCCGCCGCCAGGCCGACGACGATCGCGCCGTAGCTGTGGCCGATCAGCGTGACCCGTACGTGCGGGCGGCCGGCGACCAGCCTGGAGACGTAGCCGCTCAGCGCCGCCGCGCCAGCCCGCGCCCGATCCTCGCGCGCCGCGTCGGGGCCCAGCCCGCCCGGCGGCCGGTAGCCCAGCCAGGCCACGACCGCGACGTCTCCGGGCGGGGCGAGGCGGCCAGCGGAGCCGTACAGCGAGCGGGCCATGACGCCGGTCGTGGTCGCGAGGTTCGCCGGGGTGGTGCCCACGCCGGGCACGAGGATGGCGATGCCGTCCGCTGTGGACGGTTGGCCGAGCACGTCGACGGTGGTGGCCACCGGGACCGGGGCGCCGGCGTGGTGGGCCGGAGTGGCGAGCAGGGCACCGAGCAGAGCGGTCGTGGCCGCGTACCGTATCCGCTTCATGCCCGGAAGCGTGGGTCGAGGGCCGCGCGGTCCGCGTCGGTCCGCGGTGGGCTCTTCCCTCTAGGACCGTGGTGCTACTCGCCGGCGGCGACCAGACCTGTCTCGTACGCCAGCACGACCGCCTGCGCCCGGTCGCGCAGGTCGAGCTTGGCGAGGATCCGCCCCACGTGGGTCTTCACGGTCTGCTCGGCGACCACGAGCTCGCCGGCGATCTCGCCGTTGGAGCGCCCGCGCGCGATGAGGCGCAGCACCTCGGTCTCCCGGGGCGTGAGTGCGGCGAGCGCGGTGGGCCGCGGGCGGTCGCGCGTGGGACGGGCGGCGAACTCGGCGATGAGCCGCCGGGTCACCGAGGGCGCCAGCAGCGCCTCGCCGCCGGCGACCACGCGCACCGCGTGCACCAGGTCGGCGGCGGGCGCGTCCTTGAGCAGGAAGCCGGAGGCGCCCGCGCGGAGCGCCTCGTAGACGTAGTCGTCCAGGTCGAAGGTGGTGAGGATCAGGATCCGCGGCCGCTCGCTCCCCGCCGGGCGGTCGCCCACCAGCCGGCGGGTCGCCTCCAGGCCGTCGAGCACAGGCATGCGGACATCCATGAGTACGACGTCCGGGTCGAGCCGGCGGGCGGCGGTGACCGCGTCGGCGCCGTTTTCCGCGTCGCCGACCACCAGCAGGTCGGGCTGGGCGGCGAGCAGCGCGCCGAAGCCCTGCCGCACCATCGCCTGGTCGTCGGCGATGAGGACGCGGATCACGCGGCACCTCTGTAGGGCAGCCGCGCCGCCACGGTGAAACCCCCGTCGGCGCTCGGCCCGGCGGTCAGCTCGCCGCCGAGCAGCGTGGCCCGCTCCCGCATGCCGGCGATGCCGTGCCCCGCGCCGGCCACCGCGGGCGGCGCGGAGGTCGGGGGTCCATTGTGGATACGCACGCTCAGGTCGGCGGTCCACGGGCGGATCTCCACGCGCACGGCCGCGCCCGGCGCGTGGCGGCTCGCGTTGGCCAGGGCCTCCTGCACGATCCGGTACGCGGCCAGCCCCACCGCCTCCGGTGGCGGCTCGCCCTCGGCCACGTCGAGCGTGGCGCTCACGCCGGCCCGCCGCGCGGCGGTCACCAGCTCGGGCACGTCGGCGAGCCCCGGCTGCGGCGCGGTCAGCGGCGCGCTGTCCTCACTGCGCAGCACGCCGAGCAGCCGCCGCATGTCGGTGAGCGCCGTGCGGGCCGCCCCGGCGATCGCGCCGAACTCGGCCCGGGCCGGCTCGGGCAGGTCGGGAAGGCGGTACGGTGCGGTCTCCGCCCGCACCGCGATCATTGACATGTGGTGGGCGACCACGTCATGCATCTCCCGCGCGATCCGGGTCCGTTCCTCCAGCACCGTACGCCGGGCCTTCTCCAGCTCGCTCATCTCGGACTGCTCGGCGAGCTGGGCGCTGAGCGTGCTGCGGCTGCGGGCGTACCTGCCGATGACGTCGGCGACCAGCGTCACGCCGACGAAGAGCAGCGTGATGCCGGCGACATTGGACGGCGGTACGAAGATCCAGACCGGGACCAGGGTGAGCAGCCCCATCCACACCAGCACCGGCCGTTCCACGCGGGCGCCCACGACGAGCAGGACCAGCAGGATGATGACGACGTGCGCCGGGCTCCACGGCCAGACCTCCGCCGGATCGCTGTTGAACGTGCCGAAGAGCGCGCTGACGAGCATCGACCGCCAGGCCCAGAGCGGGCGGCTGAGCAGGAAACCGAGCGGGAGCACGGTCAGTAGGGCGATCAGCGTGCCGGTGAGGGCCGGGAGGTCGCGGGTCTGGATGAGGTACTGCGTGGTGGCGACCGTCACGCCGGCCAGGGCGATCCCGCCGAGCAGCGGTGCGAGCGGGGCGAGGCGTGGCCACCGCGGCCGGACCTGGACCGGTGGATAGTCCGGCCCGGCGACGAGGCGTTTGAGCCCGCTCCAAGCGCGCAACGAGGCAGAGGCCACATCAGCAGGTTACGTTGTGTGATCGATCGCGTCGTACCGCCGTGGTGTGATCTCCCGCGTCATACCCCGGTAGTGTCTGGGCGTCGGCGACGACGCCAAGCGGAGTGCGACGAGGAGTGGAGGAGTCACCATGGCCCGCACCGTGCTGGTGACCGGGGGCAACCGGGGGATCGGCCTGGCGATCGCGCAGGCGTTCGCGAAGCAGGGAGACCGGGTGGCGGTGACCCACCGCGGCAGTGGCGTGCCGGACGACCTCTTCGGCGTCCAGTGCGACATCACCGACGCGGCCGCCGTCGACGCCGCCTTCGGCACGGTCGAGGCGGAGCTGGGCCCGGTCGAGGTGCTGGTGGCCAACGCCGGCATCACCGAGGACACGCTGTTGCTGCGGATGTCCGAGGAGCAGTTCACGAAGGTGATCGACACCAACCTCACGGGGGCCTACCGGCTCGCCAAGCGGGCGGCCAGCAAGATGCTGCGGGCCAAGTGGGGCCGGATGATTTTCATCTCCTCGGTGGTCGGGCTCTACGGCTCCCCGGGGCAGGTCAACTACGCGGCGAGCAAGGCCGGACTGGTCGGCGTCGCCCGGTCGATCACCCGTGAGCTGGGCAGCCGTAACATCACGGCCAACGTGGTCGCGCCCGGCTACGTCGAGACCGACATGACCGCGGCGCTGTCCGACGACCGCAAGGCCGACTACCAGAAGCTGATCCCGGCTGGTCGCTTCGCCACTCCGGACGAGATCGCCGGTGCGGTGACCTGGCTGGCCGGCGACGCGGCCGGATACGTCTCAGGTGCGGTCATTCCGGTCGACGGCGGCCTCGGCATGGGCCACTGATTTCTCGCTAGGGAGAGGTGTGTAGGTGTCAGGACTGCTCGCCGGCAAGCGGCTGCTCATCACCGGCGTCATCACCGATCAGTCGATCGCGTTCTCGACCGCGAGGCTCGCCCAGGAGCAGGGCGCGACGGTCGTGCTGACCGGCTTTGGCCGGCTGTCGCTGGTGGAGCGGATCGCCAAGCGGCTGCCCCAGCCGACGCCGGTCATCGAGCTCGACGTGCAAAACGCCGAGCAGCTCGCCGGGCTGGCCGACAAGGTGCGCGAGCACGTCGACGGGCTCGACGGTGTGGTGCACTCGATCGGCTTCGCGCCGCAGAGCTGCCTGGGCGGCGGCTTCCTCGACGCGCCCTGGGAAGACGTGAGCACCGCGCTGCACGTCTCCACCTACTCGTACAAGTCGCTCGCGATGGCCGCGCTGCCGCTGATGGGGCGGGGCGGCTCGGTGGTGGGGCTGACCTTCGACGCGCAGTACGCCTGGCCGGTGTACGACTGGATGGGCGTCGCCAAGGCCGGCCTCGAATCGGCGTCCCGCTACCTCGCGCTGCACCTGGGCAAGCAGGGCATCCGCAGCAACCTCGTCTCCGCTGGCCCGCTGCGCACGATGGCGGCCAGGTCGATCCCGGGCTTCGAGCAGTTCGAGGACGAGTGGGTGAAGAAGGCGCCGCTCGGCTGGGACCTCGGCGACCAGGAGGCGGCCGCCAAGGCGGTCCTCGCGCTGCTCTCCGACTGGTTCCCGGCCACCACCGGGGAGATCGTGCACGTCGACGGCGGGTTCCACGCGGTAGGTGCCTGAGGTGAGCGAGCGGGGCTCGCGGTGCCGGACCGCGACGGCGGTGAGCGAGCGAGCGAGGAGAGGCTGAAGGTGTACGACGCGCTGCTGCTGGTCTCGTTCGGCGGACCGGAGCACCCCGACGACGTGCTGCCGTTCCTGGCCAACGTGACGCGCGGCCGTGGCGTACCGCCCGAGCGCCTCGCCGAGGTGGCCGAGCACTACCAGCACTTCGGCGGGGTCTCACCGATCAACCAGCAGTGCCGCGACCTGCGCCAGGCGCTCGAACGGGGCACCGACCTGCCGGTGTACTGGGGAAACCGCAACTGGCATCCGATGCTCGCCGACACGGTGGCGCAGATGCGCGACGACGGGGTCGAGCACGTGGTCGCGTTCGTGACCAGCGCGTACGGCGGCTACTCCTCGTGCCGGCAGTACCTGGAGGACATCGCCGCGGCGCGAGCGGCGGTGGGCCCCTCCGCGCCGGAGATCGACAAGCTGCGGCACTTCCACGACCATCCGGGCTTCGTCGAGCCGCACGCCGACGCGGTGCGGGCGGCGCGGGCCACGCTCCCGCCCGGAGGCACCGTCCGCGTGGTGTTCACGGCGCACTCGATACCCACGTCGATGGCCGCCACCGCGGGCCCCGAGGGCGGCCGGTACGAGGCGCAGCTTCGCGAGACCGCCGCCCTGGTCTCCGCCGCCGGCGCGCCGGACCTGCCGTGGGACCTCGTGTGGCAGAGCCGCAGCGGCCCGCCGCACGTGCCGTGGCTCGAACCAGACGTCAACGACCACCTCGCCGCGCTCGCCGCCGACGGGGTCACCGGTGTGGTGGTGAGCCCGATCGGCTTCGTCTCGGACCACCTCGAGGTGGTCTGGGATCTCGACAACGAGGCCGCGACCACCGCCAAGAGCCTCGGGCTCGACTTCGCGCGCGCCGCCACGCCCGGCACCGACCCGCGTTTCGTCGCGATGGTGCACGATCTCGTGCGCGAGCGCGTGGAGGGGTCGTCCCGGCGATCTCGGTTGGGTACCCTTCCGCTCTGGGACGCGTGTCCCGCGGGCTGCTGTCCACCACCGCGCAGGGGGCCGTCTCGTGAGTGACCGAAAGCCGATCGAGAGCTGGCTCACCGACATGGACGGTGTGCTGGTGCACGAGGGTCAGCCGATCCCCGGCGCGCCCGAGTTCATCAACCGGCTGCGTGCCTCGGGCAAGCCGTTCCTGGTGCTGACCAACAACTCGATCTACACGCCGCGCGACCTCCAGGCCCGGCTGACCCGGATGGGGTTCGAGGTCCCCGAGCGGTCGATTTGGACGGCCGCGCTGGCGACCGCGCAGTTCCTGGCCGACCAGCGGCCGGGCGGCACGGCGTACGCGATCGGCGAGGCGGGACTCACCACGGCGCTGCACGCGGTGGGATACGTGCTGAGCGACTTCGCCCCCGACTACGTGGTGCTGGGGGAGACCCGCACGTACAGCTTCGAGGCGATCACCAAGGCCGTGCGGCTGATCAACGACGGTGCCCGGTTCATCTGCACCAACCCCGACCCGACCGGCCCGTCCGCCGAGGGCGCGCTACCGGCGGCGGGGTCGGTGGCCGCGATGATCTCCAAGGCGACCGGCGTCGAGCCGTACTTCGTGGGCAAGCCCAATCCGATGATGATGCGGTCGGCGCTCAACACGATCGAGGCGCACTCGGAGAGCACCGCGATGATCGGCGACCGGATGGACACCGACGTGCTCTGCGGGCTGGAGGCGGGGCTGGAGACGATCCTCGTGCTCACCGGGATCAGCACGCGGGCGGAGGCGGAGCGTTACCCGTACCGGCCGTCCCGCATCGTGGAATCAGTGATCGACCTGCTCGACGAGGTCTGAGCGCCGGGTCAGTGAGCTGACCGTCCACTTAGTCAGGGGGCGAGCGGCGCGTTGCAGGCCGCGACGAGCGCGCGGCGGCAGGCGGTCGTGAGTGGACGGAGGGCCGCGTCGCGCTCCTGCGCCTCGTATCCGTTGACCGCACCGCCCGGCGCGGCGTGCTCGGCCAGTGCCAGCACGCGATCGAGCACGCTGGCGCGGGCGAAGAGGCGGCGGGCCCGCGGATCGAAGCCGGGCGGCAGGTCGACGCCCGCGTCGGGGCGGCGCAGCGCGGCCAGCGCACCGGCCAGCTCGGGCCGCCACTGCGCCACGTCGAGCCGGGTCAGCCGGGCGGTCGCCTCGGCGAGCGCGGCGGAGAGGTCGGCCTCGGCCTCGGCGGTGCCCGGCTCGCCACCGGAGGCGCCCGGCGCGGGCGCGGGCAGCGGATAGACCCGCCACAGCACCGTCTCGAAGGTCACTCCGGACCCGGACGTGTGGCTGCGCACCTCGGGGATCAGGCCCAGGTCGGCGGCGACCACGGCCTCGCCCGCGACCAGTGCCGCGCCCGCGAACGGCCCGGGGCCGGGCAGCCCGCGCGGGTCGCCGGGCGCCGGCAGCACCAGCCGGATCTCGTCGGGGCGCAGCTTGGACAGGGTGGGCAGCGCCTCACGGAGCGACACGTCGGTCCAGGTGCCGGGCGCGTCGGCGACAAGGTGCTCCTCGTCACCGGCGATCTCGTCGGCGACCTCGTCGAACGGCACCAGCCCGGCGCGCCACGCGCGGACCCAGGCCACGAACCGGCTGGACCGGCGCGCCGCGAGGGTCGCCGCGCCTGCTGCGGGAGACATGCGGCAAGAGTACGTGCTGGCCGCTGCCCTGTCTCGGGTGCGGCGCGTCTGCGTGGCATGCCGCACCGGCGGGGTTAGCGTCGCGAGGCGCGAGCGAGCCACCTGGCTCGGCGATTTTTTGTGACGAGGGCCGGCAGGCTCAGTGATTTGTGACGAAGGGCGCGAGCGACGGGAGGACAGTATGTATGGGGAGGACGTACTGGCGGGAAACTGGCGCCGCCGCAAGGTCGTGCCCGAGGTCGACGCGGAGATGGACCTGGTCGTGGAGGACGCCGACTCGGGATTCTGCGGCGCTGTCGTGGGATTCGAGTACGGTGCCGTGGTGCTGGAGGACCGGCACGGCAAGCGACGCAACTTTCCCCTCGAACCGGCGGCGTTCCTGCTCGACGGCCAGCCGGTGACCCTGCGGAAGCCGGCGCCGGCCGCCGCGCCGGTCAGCCGCCGCCGCACGGCTTCCGGTTCGATCGCCGTGGAGGGGGTACGGGCACAGGTCGCCAAGGCCAGCCGGATCTGGGTCGAGGGCGTGCACGACGCCGCGATGGTGGAACGGATCTGGGGCGACGACCTGCGCGTCGAGGGCGTGGTCGTGGAGCCGCTGGACGGGATCGACGGGCTGGCCGAGGCGGTACGCGACTTCGCGCCCGGCCGGGAGCGGCGGCTCGGCGTGCTCGTCGACCACCTGGTGCCGGGCTCGAAGGAGAGCCGCATCGTGGCCGGCGTGACGTCGCCGTACGTGCTCGTGACCGGACACCCCTACGTGGACATTTGGCAGGCGGTCAAGCCGCAGCGGCTGGGCATCCGGGCGTGGCCGGTGGTGCCGCCGGGCCGGCCGTGGAAGGAGGGCGTGTGCGCCGCCCTCGGTGTGGCCGATCCGGCGGACATGTGGCGACACATCATGTCCAAGGTGGACAGTTTCCACGATGTGGAAACGCCGCTGATCAACGCGATGGAGCGCCTGATCGACTTCGTGACCGTACCGGCTGACTGAGCGGTCAGCCGAGCACGATCGAGTCGCCCTCCACCGTCACCGGCTGGGCGGCCAGTGCGCTGCGCGCGGGTCCGGTGAGCACCGAGCCGTCGGCGGCGGAGAAGTGGCTGCCGTGGCAGGCGCAGACGATCCTGTCGCCCTGTACCTGGGAGACGAGGCAGCCCTGGTGCGGGCAGCGCGCGCTGAACGCCTTGAACTCGCCGGCCGCCGGCTGGGTCACGACCACCGCCTGCTCGGTGAAGATCTTGCCGCTCCCGACCGGGATGTCGGCGGTGCTGGCGAGCGCCTCGGTGGCCGGGGCGTCCCCGCTCGCCGAGGGTGCCGCGCCAGTCGTGGGCGCCGCGCCGGTCCCGGGGGTCGAGTCCGCCGGCTCGTCGTCGCCACCGCAGGCGGCCAGGACGCCGGCCGCGCCCACGCCCAGCGCCCCGGCGGCGAGTACGCGGCGTCGGGCCATCAGGCTTGGTTGAGCGTTCACCTTCTCCATGGCGCCCAGCATGTCCGCCATGCCTGGACGAGTCCTGTGCCGAACCTGTGAATCCCCTGAATTAGCCGAGCTGACCTGCGTCTTTGGTGAAGACGAAGGTGGCGATGTCGAGTGCCACGGCCCCGCCCGCGGGGTCTCGCCGCACCAGGAGCGTCTCCCCGTCGTTGCTGCCCGAATGGCAGCGCCACCGGTCGGCGCCCTCCGGCGTGAACCGCCACGGCTCCCGGCCGGCGCGGGTGATGACCAGCTCGCCGCCCTCCCAGGTGGCGTCGTGCGCCAGCCCCATCCACCACCAGCGTCCGCACAGCTCGGCCACCTGTGGCGGCGGGGGCGCGGCGGGGCGCCACGGCGCGGGCGGGGCCGGCTCGCGGTCGAGCACCTCGACGAGCGCGTCGAAGGCGAGTTGGCCGAGCGGGAAGCCGTAGGCGTTGGCGTACCCCACGATGCCCGTGCGCGAGGGGCGGTGGACGGCGACGACGGCCACGTACCCCGGCATGGAGCCCCCGTGCCCGACCAGGACGCGCTCGCCGCGGCGGTACAGCTCGAGTCCGAGGCCGTGCCCCCCGGACCAGTTCTCTGGCTCGACGGCGACCGGCACGCACATCTCGGCCAGCGTCTCGGGCGCGAGCACCTCGGGCACCGGCTCGGCCAGGAAGGCGGCCCACCGGGCCAGGTCGGTGAGCGTCGACCAGAGCTGCCCGGCCGGTGCCATCGCGCCGGTGTCGGTGCGCGGCTCCTCGTGCGCCGTGCCGTGCAGGGGATGGACGACGTAGCCGGGCGCGAACGGCTCGTGCGGATGGTACGTGGTGCGCAGCATCGACAGGGGGGCGAGCACCTGCTCGGTCAGCAGCTCGATCCAGGGCTTGCCGGCGACCCGCTCCAGCACGGCGCCGAGCAGGCCGTACGCCAGGTTGGAGTAGTGGTACGTCCGGTGTGGAGGGTGGGCGAGCTTCTCCGGCGTGAGCCCGGCCAGCAGCGCGTCGATGTCGGTGCCGTTCGTCCGCTCCCACCAGCCGGCGCTGTCCGGCTCGCGCTGGAGCCCGGAGGCGTGTCCCATCAACTGACGGATCGTCACGCTTCCCACCGGTGTGCCGGGCAGATGGCGGTAGAGCAGGTCGTCGAGGGCCAGTCGCCCCTCGTCGCGCAGCCGCATGACGAGCGTGGCGGTCATCGTCTTGGTGATCGACCCGATCCGGTACTGCGTGCCCGGGTCCGGCGCGGGCTGGTCGCCGGCCCCGGTGGCGTACGCCAGGCCGCCGTCCCGCACCACGCCGAGCACCACCGAGGGCGTGCGCCCCCGTGCCTGAGCCTCCGCGGCCAGCAGGTCGATCCGCCGGGTCGTCTCCGGTAGCAGCCCCATGATCCGTACCTCCTGATGGTGGTCAACGGTCATCGGGCGCCGACGTTACCGTCCGGCGATTCGCCGGACGTGCGCTGACGTGCCACGATCGAGGGGTGGATGCTGTTCTCTGGATCGTTCTGGGCGTCTTGCTCGCGGTCGCCGAGATGTTTACGTTCACGTTCGTTTTCATAATGCTCTCGACCGGCGCGTTCGCCGCCGCGGTCGCCGCAGGGCTTGGTGCGGGCGTGCCCGTGCAGGCTGCGGTCTTCGCCATCGTTTCCGCGCTCACGCTGGTCGCGGTGCGTCCGGTGATCCGTCGCCACCGGCTGGCGCGGCTGGAGGTCGATGAGACACCGATGGGCGTGGAGGCCATCGCCGGCTCGACCGGTCTCGTTCTCGAGCAGGTCGACGCGGAGCACGGGTTGGTCAAAATCGAGGGAGAGTTGTGGACCGCTCGTTCGTACGACGCCACGCAAGTGCTGGAGCCGGGCGAGCGAGTAAGGGTCATCGAGGTCAAGGGCGCCACCGCCATGGTTTGGCGGGACATATGACCGGGGGTAAGGATAGATGGAAGTAGTCATCGCGATCGTCGTCGCGTTCCTCGCGGTGTTCGTGGCGATCACTCTGATTCGCGCGGTGCGGATCGTGCCGCAGCAGCGCAATTTCGTGGTCGAGCGGCTGGGTCGCTACCAGCGCACGCTCCGGCCAGGGCTCAACGTACTGGTACCGTTCATAGACTCGGTGCGCACGAAGGTCGACCTGCGCGAGCAGGTCGTCAGCTTCCCGCCCCAGCCGGTGATCACCTCGGACAACCTCGTGGTCTCGATCGACACGGTGTTGTACTTCAAGGTGGTCGACCCGGTCCGGGCGACATACGAGATCAGCAATTTCCTCCAGGCGATCGAGCAGCTCACGGTCACTACGCTGCGTAACGTGATCGGTTCGCTCGACCTGGAGAAGGCGCTCACCAGCCGCGAGGAGATCAACCGGCACCTGTCCGGCGTCCTCGACGAGACCACCGGTCGGTGGGGCATCAAGGTGACCCGCGTCGAGATCAAGGCGATCGAGCCGCCGCCGAGCATCCGCGACTCGATGGAGAAGCAGATGCGCGCCGAGCGCGACCGCCGCGCCGCGATCCTCAACGCGGAGGGGCACAAGCAGGCGCAGATCCTCACCGCCGAGGGCGAGAAGCAGGCGGCGGTGCTCCGGGCCGACGGTGACCGGCAGGCCCGCATCCTCCAGGCCGAGGGTCAGGCGAAGGCGATCCGCACGGTCTTCGACGCGATCCACACCTCGAACCCGAGCCAGAAGGTGCTGGCGTACCAGTACCTCCAGGCGCTGCCGCAGATTGCCAACGGCCAGGCCAACAAGGTGTGGATCGTCCCGGCCGAGCTGACCAAGGCGCTGGAGGGCCTCGGTGGTGCGCTGGGCGGCCTCGCCGGTACGGCCGACGACGCCCCCACGGCGTCGGTGGACGCGGGCGCGGTGGAGCGCGAGGCGGCGGAGGCGGCCAAGGCCGCGGCGGCCGCGGCGCAGGAGGTGCAGCACGAGGTGAAGGTGGCGGAGCAGCAGGTCAGCGGCGACGGGCCGCGTGGTCTGCCGGCGCCCGAGCCGGTGGCTCCGTCCGACCTGCTCGACTCCACGCCTGCGCCGGATCGAGAGCGCGCCTGATTCGTCGGAATCATCCGCTTGGCGCCCCGGCGACTGCCATGATCTACACACACATGGTGGTTGCCGGGGCGCCGGCGCGTTCCGGCCGCGGGGAAGGCGGTCAGGCGATGACGAACGCCACGAGACACACGCGGCCGGCGGCTTCGACCGCGCGGTCGTCCCCGGTACGCGTGGTGTCCCGAACCGACGCGGGAGTCGCCGTCGTCGCGGCCGCCGCCCCGGGGCACTCGCCGATCGGCCCGGTCACCAACGCCACGTGGGCGTGGTCCGTACGCCGCTTCGCCCGCGCGCTGATGTGGACGCTGCCCGGGTACGCGGTGGCGTACGGCGCGATCACGCTCGGCCGGTGGGACGGCGTGACCCCGCTCCCGTACCTGGAGAACGGCCGCGCCTTCCACCTCGTCGGCTGGGTCGTCGCGGTCTGGCTGGGCGTGATGGCGCTGTTCGCGCTCGCCGGGCTGCTGGCCGCCGCGCGCAGCCGCCGCTTCGCCGCGATCGGGCTGATGGTCGGGCTGGCCGGTGCGGTGCTGTGGCTGCCGTTCGCCGTGCTCCCCGCCGACACGCCCGTCTATGGCCTCGACGCCCGTACGCTCTCGCTGGCCGGCGGCGCTGTCTACTCGGCCGGCTGGCTGCTGGCCGGCTGGGCGGTCGTGCACTCCGGGCTGTTCAACAGGTCGGACGGCCTGTTGCTGATGCTGGCCGCCCCGATGGTGGGCATCGCCGGGCTGCTCGTCGGTCCACTCCAGACGGTCGGTGCCCTCTTCACGCTGGCCGCGGGCATCGGCATGGCCTGGACGGCCGGCCGCTTCGTACCGAGCGTCCACGCCACGCCGCCGGAGCGTACGAGCGCGGCGGCCGCCGGCGCCAGCGCGGTGGCGGCGCAGGTGGTCACGACCGGCGGCGTGAACTGACCCTGCTTGTCCAGTCGCCGACAGTTGCTTGCCCGGGACGGTGCGCGGATACAGCCTGAGTCCGAATAGGACCAAGCGCGTCGTCCGAAAGAGGCTGCATGGCGAATCCGGCCAGGGTGCACCTGACGCCTGACCAGATGTCCACCGCGGTCGCCACCGGACGGCTGGACCTGACCCGAAAGAACCTGACGGCGCTGCCGGACGAGATCTTCGACCTGCCGGACCTGACCGAGCTGATCCTTTACGACAACCGGCTGACCGCGCTGCCGGCCCGGATCGGCGAGCTGAAAACGCTGACGAAGCTGGTGGTGCAGGGCAACCGCCTGCGGCAGATCCCGCCCGAGATCGGCGAGCTGACCGATTTGCGGATGCTCGCCCTCGGCGACAACCGCCTCGCCGGCCTGCCGGACGAGCTGTGGCAGCTCACCAACCTGACCGAGCTGCTGCTGAGCGACAACCAGCTCACCGAGCTGCCACCGGACATCGCGCGCCTGGCCTCGCTGTCCCGGCTCGACCTGAGCTACAACGAGCTTCTCGCCCTGCCCCGCGAACTCGGCCGCCTGACCAACCTCCAGATCCTCGACCTGACCGGCAACCAGATCGCGACGATCCCGCCGGACATCGGCAAGCTCACCAACCTGCTGCGGCTGAGCTTTGGCTCCAACCGCCTGACGCTGCTGCCGTCCGAGGTCGGGCAGCTCGCCAACCTTCGCGAGCTGGACCTCCAGGGCAACCTGGTGACCACGCTGCCGGCTGGGCTCGCGCACGCGCTGCGCCGGGGCATGCGGGTCGTCGTGCGGGGCAACCCGCTCCAGGAGCCGCTGCCCGAGCTGCTCGCGCGAAGCACCGACGCGGTGGCCACCTACCTGGAGAGCCTGGAGACGGCGACCGCGCAGTACGAGGCCAAGATGATCCTGATCGGCGAGGGCAACGTCGGCAAGACCTCGCTGGCCGCCGCGCTCGACGACGCGCCGTTCGTGGCCGACCGCCCCACGACGCACGGCATCGAGGTCAGGTCGCTGGCCGTGCCGCACCCCATCACCGGGGCGGACATGACGCTGCGCGCCTGGGACTTCGGCGGGCAGGAGGTCTACCGGGCCACGCACCAGTTCTTCTTCAGCCGCCGGGCGCTCTACCTGGTGGTGTGGAACGCCCGCGAGGGGCAGGAGCAGAACGAGGTCGAGGGCTGGCTGCGGCGGATCCGGATCCGGGTCGGCAACGACGCCCGCGTGCTGATCGTCGCCACGCACTGCGACGAGCGCCGGCCCGAGCTGGACTACCCCCACCTGGAACAGATCTTCGGCGCGATGCTGCACGGCCGGTACAGCGTCGACAACGCCAGCGGTAACGGCATCTCCACGCTGCGCCTCGCGATCGCCGAGCAGGCGGCCAGCCTCCCGCACATGGGCCAGCTGCTCAGCAGCCGGTGGATCGCGGCCCGGGACGAGGTGCTCGCGCACGCGGGGGAGAAGCTCCAGATCGCGTACGCCGAGTTCGTGCGCGTGTGCCAGAAGCACCAGATGACCGAGGAGGAGGCGTCCACGCTGGCCGACCTCCTGCACGACCTCGGCCAGATCATCTACTACGGCGACGACGACGGGCTGCGCGAGTTCGTCGTACTCAACCCCGAGTGGCTGACCAAGGCGATCGGCTACGTGCTGGAGGACGAGGCGACCCGGCAGGCGCAGGGCGTGCTCGACCACGCCCGGCTGCGGGACATCTGGCGCAAGCGGCCGGACTGGCCGGCGTACACGACGCAGTTCCATCCGTACTTCCTGCGGCTCATGGAGAAGTTCGACGTCTCGTACCGGCTGGAGGGCCCCGGGTACCGCAGCCTGGTCGCCCAGCTCGTGCCGTACGAGCGCCCGGCGCTCAGGTGGGGGCTGCGCACGCCGGTACCGCCGGGGCAGCGGGCCCTGACGCTGGTGTGCGAGACCAACGAGCCGGCGCCGGGGCTGATGGCGTGGCTGACGGTCCGCCACCACCGGGCGTCGGTGGGGCGGCACTGGCGGACCGGCGTCTTCCTGCGGAACCCGGTCTCGGCGTACGACTCCGAGGCGCTGGTGGAGCTGACCACCGACCGCCAGCTCGTCGTGCAGGTACGGGCGCCCTCGCCGGACCTGTTCTTCAACGTGATCCGGGACAGCATCGAGGACCTGCTGCACCGGTGGCCGGGCATGACCTACCGGCTCTACATCCCGTGCCCGACCAGCTCGTCGGTGGGCAAGGTCTGCCCCGAGCGCTTCTCCCTCGACGGCCTGCTGCGCCTGCGCGAGCACGGGCACACCACGCGCACCTGCGAGGGGTGCGTGATCGAGTACGACATCTCGTACCTGCTGACCGGGTTCGCGCTGCCCAGCCATCCGCTCAAGTCGGACTTCGACCGGCTCAGCGGGGAGATCCGCGCGGTGGGGCGGGGCGTCGACGAGCTGCGCCGGTACGCGGCCGACATCGCCAACGCCATGCACCTGATGCTCAAGGCGGTCGCGGTCGAGGTCGACGACTGCCCCCGCCTGTTCACGGTGACCGACGCGTCGGCCGGCGTTCTCCGGCGCCGCCACCACCGGGTCACGCTCTGGTGCGAGCACCCCGGGCAATGGCACGTCGTGCCGGAGGCGGTGTACGAGGTCCGCAAGCCGCCCCGGTGGCTGCTGGAGATCGCCCCGTACGCCAACCTTGTCTTCAAGGCGCTGCGGCTGGCGTTCCCGGTCGCCTCCCGGATCGCCGCGGTGGTCTTCTCCGAGGAGCAGTTCAAGCAGAGCGAGCGGGAGCTCCAACTGATGGAGGCGATCATCGACCGCCTCCCGCCCAACATGGTCAGCGGCGGCTGGGAGATCGAGACGCCCGGCGCCGCCAGCAAGCTCACCCTCGCCGAGGGGCAGGCACTTCGGGCGCTGCGGCAGCTGCTGCGCGAGCAGGACCCGGCGCGGGGGTACGGCGCGCTGCGGCGAGCCATGGCGGAGACCGGCGAGTTCCTGTGGGTCTGCCCGCGCCACTACGCCGAGTACGACCCGGGCCTGCCGACGATCCCGGGCGCGTAGGAGGGCGGCCCGGCGGGGTCGGCAGAATGCTCCCGTGGAGCTGATCACGGACCCCGACGACGAGCGGATCGCGGACTACCGGGCGCTGACCGACGTGGAGCTGCGCACGCGGTGGGAGCCGCCGCACGGGCTGTTCATCGCCGAGGGGGAGCTGGTGCTGCGGCGGGCGCTGCGGGCCGGCTACCAGCCGCGCTCGTACCTGCTCGACGAGAAGCGCGTGGCACAGCTCGCCGACCTGACCGGGGACAGTGCGCCGGTCTACGCGGCCAGCCAGGAGGTGCTGGAGCGGGCGACCGGCTTCCACGTGCACCGGGGCGTGCTCGGGTCGTTCCACCGGAAGGCGCTGCCGGGCGCGGAGGAGGTGCTGCGCCAGGCTCGGCGGGTCGCGATCCTCGAGGACGTCAACAACCACACCAACCTGGGGGCGGTGTTTCGCGGCGCGGCGGCGCTCGGGATCGACGGGGTGCTGCTCTCGCCATCCTGCGCCGACCCGCTCTACCGGCGGAGCGTACGGGTCAGCATGGGTGAGGTGTTCGCGGTGCCGTACGCGACGTTGGCGCCCTGGCCGGGAGGGCTCGACGACGTGCGGGAGGCCGGGTACGCGGTGCTGGCGATGACGCCGGCGCCGGACGCGGTGCCGATCCAGCGACTCACCGCGGCCGAGCGGGCCCGGCCGGCGCTGCTGCTCGGGGCCGAGGGGCCGGGGCTGTCGCGGGCGGCCATCGCGGCCAGCGACAAGCGGGTCGTCATCCCGATGCGGCGCGGGGTCGACTCGCTCAACGTGGCGGCGGCCGCCGCGGTCGCCTTCTGGGAACTCGGCCGCGAAGACTGAGTAGCGTGATCTTGTGTTTCCCACCGTCCGTGACATCGTCGCCCTCGACCCGGTACGCCACGGCCAGCCGCGCGTCGTCGCCGGGGAGAGCGGGCTGGACCGGCCGGTGCGGTGGGTACACGCGGCGGAGGTACCGGACATCGCGACCCTCCTGCGCGGCGGCGAGCTGGTCCTCACCACCGGCATCGGGCTGCCCGCCGACGACGCGGGGATCCGGGCCTTCATCGCCGACCTGGACGAGGTGGGCGTGGCCGGGCTCGTGGTCGAGCTGGGGCGGCGGTACACGGGCAGCGTCCCGAAGGTGATGGTCGCGGCCGCCCAGCGCCGCGGGATGCCGCTGGTGGAGCTGCGCCGGACCACGCCGTTCGTCCGGATCACCGAGGCGGTGCACGCGCTGATCGTGGACGCCCAACTCACCGAGCTGCGGGCCACCGAGGAGATCCACCAGCGCTTCACCGAGCTGTCCGTCGAGGGGGCCGAGCCGGCCGAGGTGGTGCACCAGGCCGCCACGCTGGCCGGCTGCCCGGTCGTGCTGGAGAACCTCGCCCGGCAGGTGCTCGCGTACGACACCGCGGGCGACAGCGCCGAGCTGCTGCTGGACGGCTGGGAGCAGCACTCGCGGCGGATCCAGCCGGGGGGCCGCACCGCGTACGACGCCGACGCCGGCTGGCTGGTCACCACCGTCGGCGCGCGGGGGCAGGACTGGGGGCGTCTGCTGGCCCGCTGGGCGGGGGAGGGGCCGCCACCGACCCGCCTCTCCATCCTGCTCGAACGCGCCGCCTCCACGCTCGCGCTCGGCCGCCTCATCCGCCGCGACGCCGAAGGGCTGGAGCACCAGATCCACCGCACCCTGCTCACCGCCCTGCTCGACCACGCCCGCCCGGTGGACGAGGTGGCGCTGCGGGCCCGCGCGCTCGGCGTACCGCTGGATCGGCGGCACCTGGTCGGCGTGGTCGTACGCGACCGGGACGAGGAGTCGGGGGTCGACGCCGCCCGCGTCCGCGACCTGGCCGAGGCGGTGAGCCAGGCGCTGCGCGAGGCGACGCTGGCCGGACTCGCCGGCCCGCTCGACGATCACGCCGTGGGCGCGCTGGTCGCGTTGCCCACGGCCGCGGACGACGACCGGTCGCTCGCCGCCTTCGCCGCCGCCCTGCACCGGGTACGGGGTGAGTCCGCGCCCGCGGTCGTCGTCGCGGCCGGCTCGCGGGTCGAGGCGCTGCGGGACGCCCGCCGCTCCCTGGTGGAGGCCCAGCAGGTGGCCGCCGCGGCGCGGCACGGGCGGCGGGACGTACCAGTCTTCCGGCTGCCGCACGTCGGGCTGGCCGGGCTGCTGCACCTGCTCCGCGACGAGCCGCGGTTGCAGACCTTCGTGGAACGGGAGCTGGGCGAGCTGCTCGCGTACGACGCGCGGCATCCCCGGGACCGGCTGCTCGGCACGCTGCGGGCGTACCTGGACAGCGGGCGCAACAAGTCGGCGGCGGCCGCCGCGGCGCACCTGTCCCGGCCGGCGTTCTACGAGCGGCTCGCCCGCATCGAGCGGATCCTCGACGCCGACCTGGACGCCGTCGACACCTGCCTCTCCCTGCACGTCGCGCTGCTCGCGCTGGACGCCGTGCGGGAGTCGAAGCCGAAGCCCTGACGCCGGGCGCTCAGGCCCTGACCAGCTCCGCGAAGGCCGCCGGTACGTAGTGCGGCCCGCCGGGGGTGAAGACGTCGGAGCCGGCGGCGGCCGCCCACGCGGCGCCGGGGACCGCGGCGGCCAGCTCCGCCACCACCGGCGCGCCGGCCCACTCGGCGCTGTCGCGGAGCAGGCTCAGCGCCACCACCGACTCCTCGACCTCGCCCACGCACTCGAACGGCTTGTGCCCGTCGAGCCCCAGCAGCTCCTTGTATCCCGGGATCTGCGTCTCGTCGGCGAGCAGGTCGGCGCCGAAGATGGCGACCAGCCGGGCACGCGGCATGAAGGGGGCCATCGCCAGGAAGACGAAACGGCACTTGGGACAGTGGCCGCACCACCGGGCGCTCGCGTCGCGCAGCTTGAACGCGGCGTTGCAGCTCGTCACCACCTCGTCGTACGCGGTGTGCGCGGCGAACAGGCGGGCGATGTGCAGCTCGGAGAGGGGGCGGAGCAGCGAGAAGTACGCGTCGGCGAGCCCGGCGTGCGCGGCCAGCGCGCCCCGCAGCAGCCCTTCCGCCTCGACGCCCTTGGACCACTGGTGGTTGATCTCGTGTCCGTTCCACACCAGGTTGGGGTCGGAGGCGGAGCGCTCGTTGGACATCACCACCGGGCCGAGCCCGTGCAGCACGGCGGTGGCGACGGCGATCAGCGAGTTGACCGCGGTGACCGGGATGTGGCCGTTGAGCGCGCCGGCCGCGTTGAGCTCGAACAGCTTCGGGTCGATCTTGCGGCGTGCGGCGAGCGGGGCCAGCCCCGAGGCGGCGAAGACCGACTGGATCACCCAGTTGGGGTTGATCGCGAACGGCACCGGGTCGAGCCCGCCGCGCCGCAGCGCCTCCAGCGTGACGATCGAGTCCTTGCCGCCGCCGACCGGGCTGAGCGGGCGCCGGCCCGCCACGGAGACCGGGGACGCGACCGGCTCGGCGGCCGGCGCCGACACGCGCAGCGACAGCACGTGCGGCAGGTCGTTGCGGTACGCGTACTCCGCCATGCCCTTGGTGTAGACGGCGTCGAGCAGGGCCGCGGCGGGCGGGCTCAGCGGCGTGGTGGTCGTGATCTCGGGCGGCGCGCCGACCTTGAAGTAGCTCACCCCGGCGACGAGGTGCAGCAGCTCGAGCACGCGGTGGAAGGCGGCCGGCGGCTCGCCGTCGACCGTGGGGAAGGTGATCGTCTCGGCGAAGTCGAGCCCGTCCAGCGCGTACGGCAGCGTGGCGACCCCGGTCGCCGGGTCGAACGTGAGCGCGGGAAAGGACAGCCGCCGGAAACTGGTCTCGAGCACACGCAATACTAGGCCCGATACCGTCTACCAACTCGCTTTGGGAGCACACGTGCGCCTGGCTGATCTGCGTGGCCGTTCCGTCGCGGTCTGGGGATCGGGGCGCGAGGGGGTGGCCGCGGCCGCGGCGATCTCGGCCCACGGGCCGGCCCGCCTCGTCGCCGTCGACGACACGGTCAACTTCCTCTCGCTCGACTGGTCGGAGAGCAGGGCGAAGGACGTGCCGCTGGTAACCGGCGAGGAGTGCCACGACGCGCTGATGGGCGCCGAGGTGATCGTGCGTTCGCCGGGCGTGCCGCAGACCCACCGGTGGATCGTCGAGGCGCGCGAGCGGGGGATCACGGTCACCGGCGGCACCGCGCTCTGGATGGCCGACCACGCGGCCGCGACCGTGGGCGTGACCGGCAGCAAGGGCAAGAGCACCACGTCCAGCCTGATCAGCCACCTGCTCGGCGGGGTCGGCCGCCCCAACGTCTTCGGCGGCAACATCGGCGTACCGCTGCTCGACCTGCCCGCCAGCGACCAGTACGTGCTGGAACTCTCCAGCTACCAGTGCAGCGACCTCACCGACTCGCCCCGCGTGGCGGTGGTGACCGCGCTCTTCCCCGAGCACCTGGACGCGCACGGCGGCGAGCGGGAGTACTACCGGGACAAGCTCAACCTCATCGCGCACGGCCCGCAGACCGTGGTGGTCAACGGGCTCGACGAGCGGCTGGCGGCGGAGCTGGGCGACCGGCCGGCGGTGCGCGCCGGGCTGCCCGACTCGTACCACGTGCGGGACGGCGTCGTACACCGCGCCGGCAGGCCCCTCTTCGAGCGGGCGGTGCTGCCGCTGGTGGGGCGCCACAACGAGCGCAACCTCTGCGTGGCGCTCGCCGTGCTGGAGGCGCTCGGCGTCGACGTCGTCGCGGCCGCGGACGCCCTCGCCACGGCCGCCAAGAGCTTCGCCGCGCTGCCGCACCGGCTCACCGAGATCGACGACCCCTCCGGGCTCACGTTCGTCGACGACACGCTCGCGACCAGCCCGTACGCCTCGATGCACGCGATCGACGCGTACGACGGGCGGCCGCTCACCGTCATCGTCGGCGGCACCGACCGGGGGCTCGACTACACGCCGCTGCGCGAGCACCTGACCGGCCGCGAGCTGACCGTCATCGGCATCCCGGACAGCGGCGCGCGCATCGTGGCCGCGCTGGAAGGGCTGCCCGGCGTACGCACCGAGGTCGCCGGCGACCTGCTCGACGCGGTGCGGCTGGCCCGTACACTCACCCCGGCCGGCGGCGCGGTGCTGCTCTCACCGGCGGCCCCGAGCTACGGGCGGTTTCGCAACTTCGAGCACCGTTCGGAGGTCTTCGCCCAGGCGGTGCGGGACACCTCCGGGGCGTGACGGAGGCCACATCGGCGGGCCCTCCTACTGGCCGCCCAGCGCGGCGACCAGCAGGCGCATCGAGCGGATCGCGGACCTGATCTCCTGGAGGTAGCGGCCGGGCGTGAGTGTCGGCTCGGGCAGGGGCAGCTCGTCGCCGAGGCGGGGGTCCACGCCGACCGTGTCGACCGCGCAGCCGTACGGCAGGCCGAGTGTGCGCACCGCGTCGCAGTGCTGGAACGGTACGTAGATCGGCGCGGTCACCACCAGCAGGCGGTCGCCCTGCGCCAGGGCCGCCCGCCTGGCCCAGAAGCGCTGCGTGTCGGCGGTGTGCGCGCGGCGTACCCCCGGCTCGGACGACGGCGCCGCCAGGACCGCGACGCGCGGGCCGTCGGCGGGCGCGTAGGTGTGCACCGACCAGGAGCCGTCCGGGGCGTCGTCGATCTCGACCGGCTTCGTGACCCCGAACGCCCGCCGCACGCCCAGATCGAGCACGTCGACCTCGCTGCGGCAGCTCTCGACCGAGGGGAGCGCGCGCTCGGCGGGGGAGAGCGGGCGGAGGCTGCCCAGCACGCCCACGCCCTCGGCGGCGGTGCCCCGGCGCAGCAGGTGCGCGGTGTACGCGGTGCGGCGCAGGCAGGCGTGTGCCAGCCCGCCGAGCACCACCACGTACCTGTAGTCGCGGCGGGGCGGCGGCTTCGCGGAGACCATGCCGAGCGCGTCGGCGGAGGCTTCGACCAGCGTGGCCACCTCGGGCTCGAGGTCGGGCTCGCGGGCGTCGGGGCGCTCGCCACCGGCGCGGAAGTCCCAGTGCGTGGCCGAGAAGGCGTCGAGCCAGCCGAGCAGCGTGGGGCTGTCGCCGCCGGGCCACTGGCCGCCGAACGCGGTGACCAGGTCGCGCAGGGGCGGGGACGTGATCCAGCGAGCGACGCCGTCGAGCACGGCGGCCGGCTCGCCGGATGGGAGTGGGACCGGCTGCACGTGCACGGCAGGATCTTAACGGGGACGGGGGTTACAGAGTGTAGGTTGCCACCGGCGCCGCGCGGTGGGAGCGTGCGGTATGACCGATGACCTGCTCGCCCGCCATCGGGCCGTGCTGCCAAAGTGGATGCCGCTGTACTACGCGGAGCCGATCGAGATCGTGTCCGGCTCGGGGTGCCGGGTCACCGACGCGGCCGGCCGCACCTATCTCGACTTCTTCGGCGGCGTGTTGACCACCATGATCGGGTACGACGTCGCGGAGGTGCGCGAGGCGGTCGAGCGGCAGCTGCGCACCGGCGTGGCGCACACCTCGACGCTGTACCTGATCCGCCAGCAGGTCCAGCTCGCCGAGAAGATCGCCCGGCTCTCCGGCATCCAGGACGCGCGGGTCTTCTTCACCAACTCCGGCACCGAGGCCAACGAGGCGGCGCTGCTGGTCGCCACCAACCTGCGCCGCTCCAACCAGGTGCTCGCGGTGCGCAACAGCTACCACGGGCGGTCGTACGCGACGATCGGCATCACCGGGCACCGCAGCTGGTCGGCGAGCGGCCTCAATCCGCTCCAGGTGGCCTGGCTGCACTCGGGCGACCGGCTGCGCGGCGTACTCGCCAAGCTGGACGAGGCCGATCACATCGAGGCGGCCGTCGAAGACCTGCGCGAGGTGATCGCCACGCAGACCTCGGGCGACGTGGCCTGCCTGATCGCCGAGCCGATCCAGGGCGTGGGCGGTTTCGTGCACGCGCCGGACGGGCTCTTCGCCGGGCTCAAGAAGGTGCTCGACGAGCACGGCATCCTGCTCATCTCGGACGAGGTGCAGACCGGCTGGGGGCGCACGGGCGAGCACTTCTGGGGGTACCAGGCGCACGGGGTCACCCCCGACCTGCTCACCTTCGCCAAGGGCATCGGCAACGGCTTCGCGCTCGCCGGCGTGGTGGGGCGGGCCGAGGTGATGAACGCGGTGGAGGCGATCTCGTTCTCCACGTTCGGCGGCAACCCCATCTCGACCGCCGCCGGCAACGCGGTCCTCGACTACGTGCTCGACCACGACCTCCAGGAGAACGCCCGGCGGGTCGGCACCATCCTGTTGGACGGGCTGCGCGCGGCGGCCGCCGAGCAGCCGATCGTGGCCGAGGTGCGGGGCAAGGGGCTGATGCTGGCGATCGAGTTCGTGCGACCGGGCACGCTGGAGCCGGACGCGGCGGTGGCGGCGCGCGTGTTCGAGCTGGCCCGGGAGGGCGGTCTGCTGGTCGGCAAGGGCGGCCTGTACGGAAACGTGCTGCGGATGGGTCCGCCGCTCACGTTGAGTGAGGAGGAGGCCCGCGAAGGGCTGGGCATCCTCGTGGACGCGATCGGGAGGGCAGGGGTCTGAAGACGGCACAGTCGTAACGGTTCGGCGCTCAGGGCTTGCTGTCGCCGGGGTCTTGTCGTAAGAATCCTTCAAAGCGCTAACAGCGACTGAAGGGAAGTGACGCGACCCCTATGAATAGTACAAGGCGTGACATTCTCCGTCGCGGGGTCGTCGCCGGCGTCATGGCGACCCCCGCGGCCGGCCTGCTGTCGAGCTGCGCCATGGGCGGAGGCGACGACGACACGGACAACACCGCCAACCAGGGTGAGAAGTCCGAGCAGAACCCCTTCGGCGTCAAGGCGGACGCGCCGCTGGAGGTGGTCATCTTCAACGGCGGGTACGGCGAGGAGTACGCCAAGGCCCACCAAGCCATGTACAGCGAGAGGTACCCGAACGCCAAGATCACGCACTCGGCCACGCAGGAGATCAGCAAGACGCTCCAGCCGCGGTTCGTCGACGGCAGCCCGCCCGACGTCGTCAACAACTCCGGCACCGGCCAGATCGACATGGGCGGCCTCGTCTCCCAGGGCGCGCTCGCCGACCTCAGCGAGCTGCTCGACGCGCCCAGCCTCGACGTCCCCGGCAAGACGGTGCGCGACACGCTGCTTCCCGGCGTGGTCGACGTGGGCAGCTACGACGGCAAGTTCCACGTGCTCAACATCAGCTACACCGCCTACGGCATCTGGTACTCGGCGAAACTTTTTGCCGACCGCGGCTGGGAGTACCCGAAGACCTGGGACGACCACATCGCGCTCTGCCGCACCATCAAGGCCGCCGGCATCTCGCCGTGGACGTACGCCGGCAAGCACCCCCGGTACATGAGCTGGCCGGTCATCTCCACCGCGGTCAAGTTCGGCGGGCTCGACGTCGCGAAGAACATCGACAACCTGGAGCCCAACGCCTGGAAGTCGGACGCGATGAAGGCCGCCGCCGACGCTTGGCACCAGATCGTCAAGGACCAGTTCATCCTTCCGGGTACGCCCGGACTCGACCACGTGCAGTCGCAGACCGAGTGGTGCCGGGGCAAGGCCGCGCTCATCTCCTGCGGCTCGTGGATCGAGAACGAGCAGAAGAAGGTCACTCCGGCCGGCTTCGACATGGCGATCGCGCCCACGCCCAGCCTCGGCGCGAGCGACAAGCTGCCGTTCGAGGCGATCCGGGGTACGGCGGGCGAGCCGTTCATCGTGCCCGCCAAGGCGAAGAACGTGCCCGGCGGCCTGGAGTACTTCCGCACCGTGCTCTCCATGCGCGGCGCGAAGGACTTCTCGCAGAAGGTCTCGGCGCTCAGCGTGGTCGCCGGCGCGACCGGCGGCACGGCGCTCCCGCCGGGGCTGGCCAGCGTCGTCAAGGCGCTTGACGCCTCCGGCGCCAACGGCTTCAACTGGGTCTACAACAACTACTACCGCAAGCTCGAGCGCGAACTCGTCGACGCGGCGTGCGGGGAGTTCTTCAGCGGCCGCATCGGGCCGGCCGAGTTCCTCGACCAGTGCCAGAAGGGCGCCGACATGATCGCCCAGGACAGTTCGCTCAAGAAGTACAAGCGGGCCTGAGGTGGTAGGGGCGGCGCATGCGGCACGGTAAGTACCCGCTGATCATTACGTTTCTGGTGCCGCCCCTGGTCCTGTACGGCGTGTTCGTGGTCTCGCCGTACCTCCAGGTGTTCCAGATCTCGACCACCGACTGGCTCGGCTACTCCGCCGACGCCAACTCGGTGGGGCTGGACAACTTCATCCAGCTCTTCAAGGACGACTACGTCTGGAACGCCATCCAGAACAACGCGATCCTGCTCGTTCTCGTACCGATACTGACGATCGGCCTCGGCCTGTTCTTCGCGACGATGCTCAACATGGGCGGTCGCGGCGGGCGGGCCGGCGTCGTCGGCGTGCGCGGCACCTCGGCGTACCGCCTGGTCTACTTCTTCCCCCAGGTGCTCTCCGTCGTGATCATCGCGGTGATCTGGCGCGAGGTGTACCACCCCAACGCGGGGCTGCTCAACGCGACGCTGAAGCCGTTCGGCATCGACGGCCCGAGCTGGCTCGGCGACCCGCGCACCGCCTTCTGGTGCGTGCTCGCCGTGCTGGTGTGGGCCAACGTCGGCTTCTACGTCGTGCTCTTCGGCGCGGCGATGCAGGCGATCCCGCGGGACATCTACGAGGCGGTGCTGCTCGACGGCGCCTCCCGCCTGGTGACGCTGCGGCGCATCACGATCCCGCTGCTGTGGGACACCGTGCAGGTCGCCTGGATCTACCTGGCCATCGCCGCGCTCGACGGGTTCATCCTCGTGCAGCTGATGACCAACGGCGGTCCCAACTTCTCCTCCGACGTCATTGGCTTGCGCATGTACAACACCGCCTTCAACGACACCAAGTTCGGGTACGCCTCGGCGATCGGCGTGGTGATGCTCTTCCTCACGCTCTCGGTGGCCGTGCTGGCGCTCCGCGCGACCCGCCGCGACCGGATCGAGTTCTCATGACGCTTGTCGAGTCACGCTCCGCCGAGACCCCGGCCGCGCCGCCCGCCGACCGCCCCCTGCGCCGCGAGTGGGGCGTGGCCAACGTCTTCTCTCACGGCTTCCTCGTGCTGTGGGCGCTGATGACCGCGCTGCCGCTGCTGTGGGTCGTCGTCAGCTCGTTCAAGGACGACAACGAGATCCTCACCGACCCGTGGGGCCTGCCCGGCGCGCTGCGCTTCGAAAACTGGCAGCGTGCGTGGACCGAGGCGCACATCGGCCGGTACTTCCTCAACAGCTTCGTCGTCGTCTCCGGCTCGCTCACGCTCACCATGCTCTTCGGGGCGACCGCCGCGTACGTGTTCGCCCGCTACGAGTTCCGCTTCAAGCAGGTCTTCTACTACCTGTTCGTGGGCGGGATGATGTTTCCCGTCTTCCTGGCGCTGGTGCCACTCTTCTTCGTCGTGCGCAACGCGGGGCTCTTCAACACCTGGCGCGGCCTCGTCCTGGTGTACGCCGCCTACTCGCTGCCGTTCACCGTGTTCTTCCTGACCGCCTTCTTCCGAACGCTGCCACAGACAGTCGCCGAGGCCGCGCTCATCGATGGCTGCGGCCACTTCCGGCTCTTCTTCCGCGTGATGCTGCCGATGGCCAAGCCCGGACTCATCAGCGTGGGCATCTTCAACTTCCTCGGCCAGTGGAACCAGTTTCTGTTACCGCAGGTGCTGATGCCCAACGACGAGTCCCGGTACGTCCTGGCGCAGGGCCTGTCCGCACTCGCCGTGAGCCAGGGCTACGAGGGCGACTACAGCGGCCTCTTCGCCGGCCTGACGATCGCGATGTTGCCGGTGCTCGCCGTGTACGTCCTCTTCCAGCGCCAGATCCAGTCCGGCTTGACGGCGGGGCAGTTGAAGTAGGCTCCGCGCTCCTGCCCGCCTCGCGTCGCTGGCTTGAGGATCCCGCCGGACGGTCCCGCCCAGGCCCATTCCAGCTTCGCGCCCATTCCAGCTTCGCGCCGAGGAGGCCGGGGATGCTACGGGAAGAGGCGGGCGTGCAGGGCGGTCGCCTCGATCGGGCTCAGCAGGGGGCGGGCGGCGAGCCAGGCGGCCGCCGCCGCGCCGTCGGAGGCGTGGGGGAGGGGGGCGTCGGGCCAGCGGGCGGCGAGTTCGTGCTCGACGGCGGGGGCCAGCGGGGTGCCGCCGACCAGCAGGCCGCCGGCCAGCACGATCGGGCTGGTGTCGCCGGGCTCGCGGATGCGCGCGACGCTCTCGGTCAGCAGGCGGGCCGCCTCGGCGAGCAGGGCCGCCGCCGTCGGGTCGCCCTCGGCGTGTGCGGCGATGACCAGTGGCGCCAGCCTGGCCAGCTCGATCGGCGGGCGCCGGGTCACGCGCTGCACGAGCACGTCCACCGTGTCGCGCGGGTGCGCCCCGGCGCCCGGAGCGGCGCCACTGCCACCGGCACCGCGAGCCTCACCGCGGGCATCGCCCCCGCCAGCGCCGGCGGCGGGGTCGAGCAGAGCCTCCACCACCGCCTCGGAGAGGCGGCCCAGCGGGCGGCCGGCGTCGAGGGCGGCGAGCGTGGCGCGTACGGCCTCGCGCCCCAGCCAGAAGCCCGAGCCGGCGTCGCCCAGGAGCCAGCCGTGGCCGTCGGAGACGCGGTCGAGGGCGAAGGCGTGGACGCTGGCGGCGATGGCCCCGGTGCCGGCGATGAGCACGGTGCCGCGGGGCTGCGCGGTGCCGGAAGCGTAGGCCACGAGGGCATCGCCGATGAGCTCGTACGGGCACCGCAGGCCGGCGCCGGCCCACGCGCGGTCGAACGCGGCGCGGCTGGCCGGGTCGGCGAGGAGGCGGCCCACTCCGGCGAGGCCGAGTGTGCCGGCACGTACCCGTGTGGGGTCGACGGGGGCGAGCGCGGCGGAGAGAGCCTTTCCCAGCTCGGCAGCGGCCGCCTCGGCGCCGTGGGAGGTGGGATTGCCACCGCCGGCGGTGCCGGCGCTGACGCGTTCGCCGGCGAGCGAGGCGACCAGCGCGCGCGTCGACGTGCCGCCGATGTCCAGCCCGATCACGAGTGCGTCAGACACTCGCTCATCGTGGTGCCAGGCGGTCCCTGAAAGCGCTCCCAGACGGTAACAGTTTGAAAACTTCGCCCAATGCCTTGACAAGGTAGGCCCGTTAGTAAGAACTTTTACCACTAACAGTTAACAGTCCTTCCAAAGATCACGGACATTGCCGTGCCCTGCGGAAGGCGGAGGTGAGGGCGAAACCGTGATGGATACCCCGGCGGCTGTGGACGGCGTGCTGCTGGCCGTCCGTGCCAAGCTGCCGGAGTTCACTGGCGCGCTCAAGCGGGTCGCCGAGCAGGTGCTGACCGATCCGGCGGGGGCGGCGCGCGCCACGATCGTCGAGCTGGCCGAGCGGAGTGGCACCTCGCCGGCGACGGTCACCCGGTTCTGCCGGGCGCTCGGCTTCGAGGGGTACGCCGAGCTGCGTCTCGGCATCGCCGCGGAGACCGGGCGGGCGCGTGCCGCCGGCTGGACGGTGGACATCGGCCGCGAGATCGAGCCGGGCGACCCGCTGGAGAAGGTGCTCGAGCAAATCATGGCGGCCGACACGCGGGCCATGCACGACACCGCCGCGCTGCTCGACCTGTCCGAAGTGGAGCGGGCCGCCGACGCGATCGCCGGCGCCGCGCGGGTCAACATCTTCGGTGCCAGCGGAAGCGCACTGGTCGGCGAGGAGATGCAGTTCAGCCTGCACCGCATCGGTGTGGCGGCGTGGGCCTGGACCGACGTACACAATGGACTCGCCAGCGCCGCCCTGCTGCGCGCCGGCGATGTCGCGCTCGGGATCTCCCACAGTGGACAGACGCGGGAGACCATCGAGATGCTGGCCGAGGCGGGCAGCCACGGCGCCACCACGGTCGCGCTGACCAGCTTCCCCCGCTCGCCACTGGCCGAACTCGCCGACATCGTGCTGGTCACGGCGACCCAGGCGACGACGTTCCGCCCGGACGCGCTCTCCGCCCGGCATCCCCAGCTCGTCGTGCTCGACCTGCTCTACATCGCCGTCGCGCAGCGGACCCACGACCGCGCGCACGCCGCCTTCCAGCGCACCGCCCAGGCCGTCGACGGGCACAAGGCGGCCAAGGAGGCAGCCAGATGAGTCCCACCAACATTCAACCGAGGAGACGCATCATGTCCGAAACCCCTAGTAACGGCCATGTGACGGTGCGGCCAGCGCCGAGTGTCATCGCTGAGTCTGATGGTTCGCTCGCAAGCTCGCTCACGCCGTCGGACCTCACCCGGCGCCTGCTGCTGCGCCGGGCCGCGGTCGCCGGTCTGCTCGCGACACCGGCCGCCGGTCTGCTCAGCGCCTGCGTCGGCGGCGGCGACGACGAGCCGACCGACCAGGCGGAGGGCGAGAAGACCACCGCCAACCCGCTCGGTGTCGACGCCAAGGCCCCCCTCGAGCTGTACATCTTCAACGGCGGCCTCGGCACCAAGTACGCGACCGACGTGCACGTCCCGTCGTACAAGAAGGCGTTTCCCGAGGCCGAGGTGAAGTTCAACCAGGCCGAGGAGATGGCGACCGTCCTCCAGCCCCGCTTCACCAGCAACGAGCCGCCGGACATGGTCAACAACGCCGGCTCGAAGCTGATGGACCAGGGCGCGCTGGTGCAGGCGGGCCAGGTGCAGGACCTCACCGAGCTGTTCGCCGCGCCGTCGCTGGACATCCCCGGCAAGACCGTCAAGGACACGCTGGTGCCCGGCACGGTCGAGCAGGGCTCGTTCAACGGCAAGCCGTACGTGCTCAACTACGCCTTCACCGTCTACGGCCTCTGGTACTCGGACCGGCTCTTCAAGGCACAGGGCTGGACCCCGCCGAAGACCTGGGCCGACTTCACCGCGCTGCTCGACAAGGCCAAGGCCGCGGGCAAGACGGCGTACGCGTACGCGGGCGCGAACGCCGCCTACTACCAGTACCTGGTCATCCTCACGACGGCCGCCAAGATCGGTGGGCCGGACGTACTCAAGAACATCGACAACCTCGAAGACGGCGCGTGGACCGCCGAGCCGGTCAAGCAGGCCGCCCAGTTGTGGGGCGAGATCGGCGTCAAGTACATGAACAAGGCGCACCTGGGCCTGCGGCACACCGAGGTGCAGCTCCAGCAGAACCAGGACCAGGTGGTCTTCTACCCCTCCGGCTCGTGGCTGGAGAACGAGCAGGCCAAGGACACGCCGGCCGGCTTCGACTACGCGGTCGTCCCGGTGCCCAGCGCCACCGCGTCCGACAAGCTGCCGCAGTCGGCGATCTACGCCGCCGCCGGTGAGATGTACTTCGTCGCCGCGAAGGGCAAGAACCCGCGCGGTGGCATGGAGTACCTGCGCCACATGCTCTCCAAGGAGGGCGCGAAGGGCTTTACGCAGCTCACCAAGGTGCTCACGGTCGTGCAGGGCGCCACCGAAGGGCTCACCATCTCGCCCGGCCTCACCAGCAGCGAGGCGATGCTCCAAGCGGCCGGCAGCGACTACTTCGCCTACCGCTGGGACACCTGGTACAAGAAGATGGACGACGAGTGCCGGGCGGCCACCAACGAGCTGATGTTCAACGGCGGTGACGCCGACAAGTTCGTGACCCGCATGCAGAAGGTCGCGGACGACGTGAAGAAGGACCCGTCCATCGAGAAGTTCAAGCGGTAGTCGTCATGCGGCACGGCAAGTACCCGTTCATCATCGGCTTCCTGATCGCGCCGGTCACGATCTACGTGACCTTCGTGATCGCGCCCTATCTCCAGGCCTTCTACCTGGCGACGACAAACTGGCGCGGTGTCTCGGCTAACCCGAAGTTCATCGGGCTGGACAACTTCGAAAGGTTGCTTCAGGACGACGTCTTCTGGAAAGCCATACGGCATCACGGTGTGCTGCTGCTTGTCCTGCCGCTGGCCGCCATCGCGATCGCCCTCTTCTTCGCGTTCCTGTTGAACGTGGGCGGGGGCTCGCGGGGCGGCATGATGACGGGGGTCTGGGGGTCGAAGTTCTACCGCGTGGTGTTCTTCTTCCCTCAGGTCCTGGCCATCGTCATCATCGGCGTCATCTTCCAGCGGGTCTACGCGCCGGATGACAGCGGCCTGCTCAACGGCTTCCTCGGCCTCTTCGGCGTCGATCCGGTGCTGTTCATGGCGAGTCCCGACATCGCGCTGTACGCGATCATCGCGGTGCTGGTGTGGCAGGCGGTCGGCTTCTACGTGGTGCTCTTCTCCGCCGGCATGGCGTCGATCCCCAAGGACATCTACGAGGCGGCCGTGCTCGACGGCGCCAGCCGGTCGAGCATGTTCTTCCGGGTCACGCTGCCGCTGCTGTGGGACACGCTCCAGGTCGCGTGGGTCTACCTGGGCATCGCGGCGTTCGACGCGTTCGCGATCGTGCAGGTGCTCTCGGTCGACCAGGGCGGCCCGGACGGCGCGACCACGGTGCTCGGCATGGAGATCTACCGGAACGCCTTCTCGTACTCGCAGTTCGGCTACGCCTCGGCCATGGGCGTGGCGCTCTTCTTCCTGACCATCACGTTCGCCGCGCTGACCCTGCGGGTCAGCCGGCGCGAGACGGTCGAGCTCTAGGGGGTATCGGGTATGGCGAGAATCGAGACCCCGGCGCCCCCGCGGCGGGAAGGGCTGCCGCCGCGCAGCCACAGCGGGCCGGCGAAGGAGCGCCGCCGCGAGGTGGGCCTGCTCAACAGCCTCGCCCACGTGGCGCTCGCGATCTGGGCGATCCTGGTCATCGCGCCGCTGCTGTGGACGTTCCTGGCGTCGTTCAAGAGCAACACGGAGATCTTCCTGGGCAACCCGTTCAGCCTGCCCGGGCAGTTCAACTTCGACAGCTACGCGCGCGCGTGGAACGAGGCCAACGTCGGCCGCTACTTCCTCAACAGCGTCTTCGTGGTCACGCTCAGCACCACGGGCACGATGCTCTTCGGCGCGATGGCGGCGTACGTGCTGGCACGTTACAAGTTCATCGGCAACCGGTTCATCTACTACCTCTTCGTCTCCGGCCTGGCGTTTCCGGTCTTCCTGGCGCTGGTGCCGCTCTTCCTCGTGGTCAACAACCTGGGCCTGCTCAACACGTACACCGGCCTGATCCTCGTCTACATCGCCTACTCGCTGCCGTTCACCGTGTTCTTCCTGGCCGCGTTCTTCAAGACGCTGCCCAACTCGGTGGCCGAGGCCGCGATGATGGACGGCGCCTCGCACACGCGGCTGTTCTTCCAGGTGATGATGCCGATGGCGAAGCCGGCCCTGGTGAGCATCACGATCTTCAACATCCTGGGGCAGTGGAACCAGTACCTGCTGCCCGTGGCGCTCATGCAGGGCGAGGACGCGGAACAGAAGTGGGTGCTCACCCAGGGCATCGCGAGCATCTCGATCTCGGCGGGGTACGAGGCGGACTGGGCGGCGCTCTTCGCGGCGCTCACCCTCTCGATCCTCCCCATGATCGTGATGTACGCCTTCTTCCAGCGCCAGATCCAGGCCGGCCTGACGGCGGGCGCGGTGAAGTAGCTGGTACGCGCGTCGGGACGGGGATGTCGGGGGCCGGTGGCACACTGTGCCGGTGGTCGAGTGGCTGGCGCCGGACGGGCGGGTCGTGTGGGCGTCCACCGCCGCCAGCTACCCTGCTCACCTGCGGGCCGGCCAGCGGGTCGAGCGCTGCCACGACATCGAGCTGACCGAGGCGCTGCTGCTCGGGTTCGAGGGGCGGTGGGGTGAGCCGCGGTCGCTGGCCGCGGCGCACGCCCGGCTGACCGGCGCGCCCGTCCCGCCCGACCCGCCGCCCCGCGCGGCGGTCCCGCCCGGCGACGCGCAGGGCGCGCTCTTCGACCCCGAGCCGCCGCCGAGCGGCGACCGGGAGACGCTGATCCAGGTGTACGAGGACCAGTGCGCCCGCATCGCCCGCACCGAGCAGCCGGGGCGCTTCCGGCTGCTGGTGGCGGCCGAGTCGGCGGGCGCGCTGATCGCGGCCGAGATGGGCGCGGCCGGGCTGCCGTGGCGCGGCGACGTCCACGACCAGGTGCTCCAGGAGCTGCTCGGCGAGCCGTCGCCGGTGGGCGGGCCGCCACGCCGGCTCGCCGAGCTGGCCACGCGGATCGCGGCCGCCTTCGGCGTGCGGCAGTTGCATCCCGAGTCGCCGCAGGAGGTGCTGCGCGCGTTCGCCCGGGCCGGCATCCAGCTGCCCAACACGCGAGCCTGGTCGCTGCGGGGCGTCGACCATCCGGCGGTGCCGCTGCTGCTGGAGCACAAGGAGCTATACCGGATCTGGACCGCGCACGGCTGGGCCTGGCGCGACACGTGGGTCCATGATGGACGGTTCCGCCCGGAGTACGTGCCGGCCGGTGTCGTCTCCGGCCGTTGGGCCACGCGGGGTGGGGGAGCGCTCCAGATTCCCAAGGTCGTGCGCCGCGCGGTGGTCGCCGACCCCGGCTGGAAGCTCGTCGTCGCCGACGCCGGCCAGTTGGAGCCGCGCGTGCTCGCCGCGGTCTCCGGTGACGAGCGCCTGGCCGCCGCGGCCGCCTCGGGCGACCTCTACGCCGCGCTGGCCGCCGACGCGTTCGGGGGCGACCGCGACCGCGCCAAGCTGGCCCTGCTCGGCGCCATGTACGGGCAGACCGGCGGCGTCGCCGTCCCCGCGCTCGCCACGCTCAAGCGCAACTACCCCACCGCTTTCGACTACGTCGAGGCCGCCGCCCGCACCGGCGAGGGAGGTGGCCTGGTCCGCTCGTGGCTCGGGCGCACCTGCCCGCCCCGCTCGGTGGCGCTGGGCGAGGAGGAGTTCGGCCCGGTCGACGGCTCGGGCGGTGCGCGGGCGCGGGCCCGGGGGCGCTTCACCCGCAACTTCGTCATCCAGGCCACCGCCGCCGAGTGGGCGCTCACGCTGCTGGCCACGCTCCGCGGCAGGCTCGCCGGCACCGGGGCCGAGCTGGTCTTCTTCCAGCACGACGAGGTGCTGGTGCACGCGCCCGACGAGCGGGCCGAGGAGGTCAGCGAGGCCGTCCGAGAGGCGGCCGTCCGCGCCGGGCAGCTACTTTTCGGTGCCACCACGGTCCGCTTCCCTCTCGACGTGTCCGTCGTTGAGTGTTACGCCGACGCCAAGTGAGCCGTCCGGGCTTTCTCCCGGAGGGGGCACAGCGCTCATCTTGACGCGGCACACCTGGGGGGTGTTTCGCGATGGCAACCGCGGGGATGGTCATCGCCGCCGGCGGGGGGCGCCGGATCGGCGGGCCGGAGGCACTACTGCGACACGAGGGCACGCCGCTCGTCGACCGGGCGCTGGAGATCATGCGCGACGGTGGCTGCGTGCCGCTCGTCGTCGTGCTCGGCGCGGCCGCCGGCGAGGTGCGGGCCGCCGCCGAGCTCAAGGGCGCGCGCGTGGTGGTCGACAAGACGTGGGGGAGGGGCATCGGCAGCTCACTGCGGACCGGCCTCACCGCCCTGACCGACGTCGAGGTCGACGCGGTCGTGGTGGTCCCGGTCGACATGCCCGGCGTCACCGCCCACGCGGTACGGCGAGTGGCCGCCCTGCCCTACGCCGACGTGCTCGTCTGCGCCACCTACGCCGGCCGGCGCAGCTTCCCGATGCTCTTCGGGCGCAAGCACTGGCCCGGCATCTCCACAGTGGCCCACGCGGACGCGGGCGCCCGGCCGTACCTGCTGGCCCACAAGCACGAGGTGCTCGACGTGGCCTGCGACAGCATCGCCGACGGCGCGCGCCTGGAGAGCCCCGAGGTGGTGGCGGCGTTCAAGCTGACGATCCCCATCCCCAGCCAGCGCATTCCGGGTTAGCCCGCCGACTCGCCGCCGGCCGTGAAGACGCTCGGCGGCGAAGTCGTGTGCCGCGGGCGCGATGGGCGCGCCGGCGGCCGCGCGGCGTCAGGCGCGGTGGGCGAGATAGGCGGCGCCGCGCGGGGAGATGCGGTATCCCACCTCGAGGCTCTCGGTGAGCCCGAGCGCCTTGAGCTTGCGCACGTCCGCCTTGAAGGTGGCCACGTCGCGGCCGAGCGTGGCGGCGAGGTCCGCCGCGCGTACCCCGGGATGGTCCGCGATGGCCCGCAGGGCGGCGGCGGTCCACGGTCCGCGCGGGCTGGCGTGGTCGAGGCGGGCGAGGCGGAGGTCGATGGCGGCGACGCCGGCGTCGTCCAGGCGGTCGTCGGCGGCCAGGGCGGCGCGCGGGTCGGGGCCGGCGACGCGGCGGAAGTGGAGCAGGTAGAGCTGGCCGTCCGCGGGGCCGCTGAGCTGGGCGAGCATCGCCGCCACACTCTCGAAGCCGGCGGCGTGGGCGTCGGCGGGGGTAAGGTCCTCCGGGCGTACCGGATCGACGACCGTCACCTCGACGAGCCCGGCGCCGGTGCGGTAGGTCCGGCCGGCGACCACCTGGACGCGGCGCCACCGGCGCAGCGCGGCGGTGATGGTGCCATCTGCGATGCCGTCGCGCAGCCGCCGCTCAAACAACATCGTCAGGCCTGCCGCCGGGGGTCGGACGCATTACCGAAGCGTTCCACAAAATTCGTCCAACAGATGGCGCGCAGCCACTCGTCGCCGAGATCGAGGCGGACGAGGCCGGCGAGCTGGTCTGAGTACTCATAAGGAATGTTGGGGAAATCGCTGCCGAGCAGCACCCTACCGGCCAGGCCGAGGTCGCGCAGCCGGGGCAGCAGCGCGGGCGGAAACGGCATGAACTGGTCGAAGAACGGCGTGAATGCCATCGTCGTGTCGAGCGCGACCCGCTCGTAGCGCTCGGCGAGGCCCAGGAAGGCGGCATAGTCGGGCGCGCCCATGTGCGCCACGATCGCGGCGAGTCGCGGATGGCGCGCGAGCAGGGCGGTGAACGGGTCGGGGCCGGTGTACTCGGCGGGGACCGGCGCGTGCCCGGCGTGCACCACCACCGGTACGCCGGCGTCGGCGAGCATGCCCCACACCGGGGTCAGCGCGCCGTCGAGCGGGTCGAAGCCGCCCACCTGGAAGTGCACCTTGAAGATGCGGGCGCCGGCGTCGAGCGCGCCGGCCACGTACTCCGTCACGCCCGGCTCGGGGTAGAAGGTCGCCGACGGGAGGCAGCCGGGCGTGTCGCGGGCGAAGCCGAGCGTCCAGTCGTTGAGGTCGGCGGCCATGCCGGGGCGGTGCGCGTAGGCCAGCGCGGTGAACGCCCGCACGCCAAGCTTCTCCAGGTGGGCGACGCGCTCGGCGTCCGGCCAGCGGTAGCGGATCGGCCACTTCACACCGACCAGCGGGCCGGCCTCGTCGAAGTGGGCCCACACGCGGCGCAGCATGCGCGGCGGCAGGAAGTGCACGTGCACGTCGGCAAGGCCGGGCAGGCCGAGGGCGCCCCAGAAGCCCGGGACCGCGTCGTCACCGGAGAGACTCACACCTCGATATTGAACCGGCGCAGCACCGAAGGCGCCAGCAGGCCCCACGCGGACAGCGCCGAGACGACCATGAACACGCCCCGGAACACGTAGATCTCGACCGCGCTGCCGGCCCGCACCGCCAGGCCGCCGGGCAGGCCGATCATCCGCCACATGCGGCGGCCGGTGGGGATGGGCCACAGGATGGGTACGCCGGCGCGGGTCACCAGGTCGCCCAGGATGTGCACGAGGCAGCCGACGCCCATCGCGAGGCCGAGCATCGGATACCCGCGGTCGCCCGGCAGCATGAGCGCGGTGCCGTACGCGGCGGCGGCCGAGATCAGCGTGATCAGCAGCCAGCCGGCCCGCTTGGCCCACTCGTCGAAGAGGCCGCGGAGGGCGAGTCCGATCATGACGAAGAGGATGGCGACGACGGCCCACTTGCCGTACGCGGTGCAGAGCGCCGTCGTGCCCCAGCCCACCAGCACCGTGAACGGGATCGTGTGGGTGAGCGTGCGGTGGCCGTTCTCCCGGTCGGGGTCGCCGCTGAGCTTGGTGATGTGGTACACCGCGAGCGACAGCTTCTCGATCACCTCGGCCAGGAAGAGCGAGGCCACGCCGAAGGTCCGCGCGACCGTCGCGCCCCCCTTGTTGCGGGTCACCTTGCCGGAGAGGTCGAGGTCGGGAAAGAGCGCGCCGCCGGCGCAGACCGCGGTGCCGACGGCGATGGCGAGGGGCGACTGCTCGTATCCGGCGAATCGGTCAAGTGCCCAGGATCCCCCCAACCACACGGCCGCGCCGGACAATGCGTGAGAGGGCCCCATCATGCGCGGGACTGTCCCAGAGGGACCGTCCACATTCAACGACCGCCACGGTGGCGCTCACCACGACGCCCGGCGGCACCAGCATGTGGTGCCGCCGAGCGTGACACGCCGGGCGCGTCTCACCAGCCGTCGCGGTACCCCCGGCCGCACGGCCCCTGCCCTCGGTACTCGGCATGCACCCGCCAGTCGCCCCGCCGCCCGCCCCACTCCGGGCCGCCCCGCCAGTCGCGGGGACCGCGCCAGTCGCCGCGGGGGTGGTAGCCGCCGTGTCTCACCTCGGCGGCGTGCTTGGCCAGCCCGAGGAAGAGGAAGGCCAGCGGGATGATCGGCCAGAAGAAGGCCACCCCGGAGAGCATCCACAGCCCCACCAGGATCGCGCCGACCACGACCACGCCACCGAAGTGCCGCCGCAGCGAGCGCATCGCGAACGCCCGCGCCTCCGGCGTCCGGGCCAGCGCCCGCCGCCCACCGTCGGGCAGGTCGGAGACCAGCCCGCCCAACTCGTCCCGGTACGTCGCCGCGTACGTCTTGGCCAGCCGCTCCTCGCCCTCGACGAGGTCCAGCCGCCCCTCGGTCATCGCGGCCCGAAGGATCGTCGCCATGTGTTCCCGTTCGGCGTCCGAGGCTCGTACGCGCCCGGCGCCGGCTTCCGTTGCTGTCATGCCAACGAGGTTCCCGAAAAGGCGGCCCGGGCGCGTCGGGCCGGTGGAGTCATCGGGGCGCCCGCCGGGGGCGCAGTGGCGGGTCCGCGGATACGACCGGGGGAGTAGCGGCGTCCCCCTCGCCACGCGATTCGTACTCCCCGGGAGGTAGCCCGGAACGCCGCGCGGAGGCGATGCCGGGAGAGGTATGCGTGGCCTACGGTCGGACCGTGAGCAAGGACTGGCGCCCCCGCCCACCCTGGGAGTCGCCCGGCGGGCCGTGGGGGCCGCCGGGCGGGCCGGGGCGCACGGGCGGGCCGGGCGGTCGGTGGGAGCCGCGCCCCTGGGATCCCAACCGCAAGCCCCGCCACGGCGGCGGCATGGTCGTGGTCACCGGCGTGGTCCAGGTGCTCGCCGCCCGCACCGCGCGCACCGATCCCGACCTGCTCGGTTACGCCATCCTGCTGGCCGGCCCGATCGCGCTCGGCTTCCGCTACAAGTTTCCGGTGCCCGTGCTGGCCGTCACGATCGCGAGCGCGGTGGGCTTCGCGGCGTGGGCGCAGGAGCCGCGCGGCCCCTACTTCCTCGCCTCGATCTTCGCCCTCTTCGCCGCGATCGACGCGGGCAAGCGGGCCGCCTCGTGGGCGCTGGTCGCCGCGGGCTACGTCGCCTTCGCGGGCGTCACTCGTCCGGATTGGGGGCGGGCCGCGGTCATCGCGGCCGTCGTCGCCGTCGCCCTGCTGCTCGCGGAGGCCAACAGGGTACGCCGGCAGCAGTTCGCCGAGGTCGCCAAGTATCGCGCCGAGCAGGCCCGGGCCCGCGCCGAGCAGGAGAAGCGGCAGGCCAGCGAGGAGCGGCTGCGGATCGCCCGCGAGCTGCACGACGTGCTGGGCCACCACCTGTCCTTGATCAACGTACAGGCGGGGGTGGGGCTCCACCTCATGGACACGCGCCCGGAGCAGGCTCGCGAGGCGCTCAGCGCGATCAAGTCGGCGAGCGCGGAGGCGCTGCGCGAGGTGCGTTCGGTGCTCGGCGTGCTCCGCCCGGAGGAGGAGGCCGCCCCGCGCGCGCCCGCGCCCAGCCTCGCCCGGCTCGACGACCTCACCGCCGACGCCGGCCTGCCGGTGCGCACGGCGGTCGAGGGGGAGCCTCGGCCGCTGCCGGCCGAGGTCGACCGCGCGGCCTACCGGATCGTGCAGGAGGCCCTCACCAACGTGCGCCGCCACGCCGGCCCGGAGGCGGCCGCGGTGGTGACGATCGGATACGGCGAGGGCGCGGTGACCGTGCGCGTGGCGGACAACGGCGTGGGCGGCCAGGCGGCCCCGGAGGCGGGCAACGGCATCGCCGGCATGCGCGCCCGCGCCGCCGCGCTCGGCGGTGAGCTGGCGGCCGGCCCCGGCGACGGCGGCGGCTTCACGGTCGCGGCGACCCTGCCCCTCGCCACCGACGCACCACCGCCAGAGGCCCGCGACGCCGCCGGGCGTGGCGCGGGCACCAGCGAGCACGTCGAGGGGGACGCATGATCAGAGTGCTGCTGGCCGACGACCAAGGGCTGGTGCGGGCCGGGTTCCGGGCGCTGCTCGACGCCGAGCCCGACATCGAGGTGGTCGCCGAGGCCGCCGACGGTGTGGAGGCGGTGCGGCTCGCCGGGCAGACCCGGCCCGACGTGGTGCTCATGGACATCCGGATGCCCGGGGTCGACGGTCTGGAGGCGACCCGCCGGATCGCGGCCGACCCGGCGCTCACGGCGACGCGGATCGTCATCCTCACGACGTTCGAGCTGGATGAATACCTCTTCGAGGCGCTGCGGGTCGGCGCCTCCGGCTTCCTGGTCAAGGACACCGAGCCGGTCGAGCTGCTGCGCGGCGTGCGGGCGGTGGCGGCCGGCGACGCGCTGCTCTCGCCCGGCGTGACCCGGCGGCTGATCGCCGAGTTCGCCGGCCGCGGCGGTGCCCAGCCGGCCGCGCCCGAGCTGTCGCTGGGGCAGCTCACCGACCGCGAGCGCGAGGTGATGGCCCTGGTCGGCGCCGGACTGTCCAATGAGGAGATCGCGGCCCGCCTGGTGGTCAGCCCCGCGACCGCCAAGACCCACGTGAGCCGCGCGATGGTCAAGCTCGGCGCCCGCGACCGCGCCCAGCTCGTGGTCTACGCCTACGAGGCCGGCCTGGTCCGCCCCGGCTGGCTCGCCTGACTGTCCGGTCAGGCCCGGGTCTCAGCGCTCACGGGGTGTGGGCGAACCAGACCGTCGCGTACGCGCCGACGTGCACCTCGGCCGAGTGCGGATGGCCGTGCGAGGGCTGGTCGAGCGCGTCCACGCCGCCGAGGTTGCCCACGCCGGCACCGCCGTAGCAGGCGGCGTCCGTGTTGAGGATCTCCGCCCAGCGGCCGCCGGCCGGCAGACCGATCCGGTAGTCGCAGCGGGGCAGGCCGGAGAAGTTGGCCACGCACGCCACCATCGAGCCGTCCGGTGCGACCCGGATGAACGAGATGACGTTCTGCTGCCAGTCGTCCCAGACAATCCAGCGGAAGCCCTCCGGCGAGGTGTCCAGCGACCACAGCGCCGGGGTCTCCCGGTAGGCGCGGTTGAGGTCGCGCAGCAGTGCCGGCAGGCCGTCGCCGGAGCGTGACCAGTCCAGCCCGGCCTGCTCGCTCCACTCCCGCTCGTCGGCCAGCTCGCAGCCCATGAAGAGCAACTGCTTGCCGGGGAAGGCCCACATGTACGCCAGGAAGCCGCGCACGCCGGCCAGCTTCTGCCACCGGTCGCCGGGCATCTTTCCGATCAGCGAGCCCTTGCCGTGCACGACCTCGTCGTGGCTGATCGGCAGCAGGAACTGCTCGTCGAAGGCGTACACCGTCGGCCAGGTGAGCTGGTCGTGGTGGTACCTGCGGTACATCGGGTCGCGGCAGACGTACTCCAGCGTGTCGTGCATCCAGCCCATGTTCCACTTCAGGCCGAAGCCGAGCCCGCCCCAGTCGACCGGGCGGGAGACGCCGGGCCACGCGGTCGACTCCTCGGCGATCATCACCACGCCGGGGTGATTGCGGTACACCGTCGCGTTCAGCTCGCGGAGGAAGTCGATCGCCTCCAGGTGCTCGTTGCCGCCGTACACGTTGGGCGCCCACTCGCCGGGCTGCCGGGAGTAGTCGAGGTAGAGCATCGAGGCGACCGCGTCGACCCGCAGCCCGTCGATGTGAAACTCCTCCAGCCAGTACAGCGCGTTGGCGACGAGGAAGTTGCGCACCTCGTGGCGGCCGTAGTTGAAGATCAGGCTGCCCCAGTCGGGATGCTCGCCGGCGAACGGATGCTCGTACAGCGCGGTGCCGTCGAAGCCGGCCAGCGCCCACTCGTCCTTGGGGAAGTGGGCCGGTACCCAGTCGAGCAGCACACCGATGCCGGCCTGGTGCAGGCGGTCGACCAGGTGGCGGAACTCGTCCGGCGTGCCGAAGCGGGACGTCGGCGCGTAGTAGCCGGTGACCTGGTAGCCCCACGACGGGCCGTACGGATGCTCGGCGACCGGCATCAGCTCCACGTGCGTGAAGCCCAGGTCGGCCACATAGGACACCAACTGGTCGGCGAGGTCGCGATAGGACAGTCCGGGGCGCCACGAGCCGAGGTGCACTTCGTACACGGACATCGGGCGGGCGTGGTGGTCGGACTGGCGGCCGGCCATCCAGGCGGTGTCCTCCCACCGGTACGCCGACTCGTACACCACCGAGGCGGTGCGCGGCGGGCACTCGGTGTGGAACGCCATCGGGTCGGCGCGATCGGTCCACCGGCCGTCGGCGCCGTGGATCCGGTACTTGTACCGCTGGCCCGGCTCGACGCCCGGCACGAAACCGGCGTGGATGCCGCTGGATCCGACCGGCTCCAGCGGGACGCCGTCGTACGGGCCCCAGCCGGTGAAGTCGCCGATGACGCGGACCTCGTGGGCGTTGGGCGCCCACACGGCGAAGCGGCAGCCGCCCGGGCGCGGATGCGCGCCGAGCACCTCCCAGAGCCGCTCGTGGCGGCCCTGGCCGAAGAGGTGGAGGTCGAGGTCGCCGAGCGGCGGCGGCGTGCCGGGCGAGAACTGGTTGGGGAGGGCGGGCAGGACAGTGGTCATGCCGGATCCCTGCGGAATCGTGGAGCGAAGCGGAGCGATTTCGTGGGGTTTTCAAGATCCCTGCGGAATCGTGGAGCGAAGCGGAGCGATTTCGTGGGGTTTTTCAAGAGAGGACACCGTCCAGCGCGAGCAGGTTGCCCTCCGGCACGACGATCTTGGTGCGTCCCTCTTCCAGCAGCATCTCCGCCTGGCGCGTGTTGAAGACGGAGGACTCGCGGCGGGCGGTGGCGTACGCGGCGGCGGTGCGGGCGGCGATCGTCGACCAGCCGTAGCGCTCGGCCACCATCGTGCGGGCCCGCTGCGCGACCGAACGGGCGAAGGTCTGGTCGCCGAGCAGCGTGCCGACCGCGCCGGCGAGCGCGTCCGGGTCGCTGTGCGGGAACGTCACGCCGGTGACGCCCGGCTCCACGATCTCGGCGAGCCCGCCGGTCGCGGAGACGGCCAGCGGGGCGCCCGCGGCCGCGGCTTCGAGCGCCACCATGCCGAAGGGCTCGTACAGGCTGGGCACCACGGTCGCGTCGGTGGCGGCGAGCACGGCGGGGAGCTGCTTCTCGTTCATGAAGCCGGCGAAGCTCACCGACGGGCCAAGGTCGAGCTTTTCGGCGACCTCTTGCAGTTCGCTCCGGTACGGCCCGTCGCCGGCGATCACGACGCGCAGGTCCGGATGCTCGGCGCGCAGCTTCGGGATCGCGTGCAGGATGTGCTGCACGCCCTTTTCGTACACGAGTCGGCCGGCGAAACCGACCAGTGGGCCCTCGCTGGCGAAGCGCGACCGGGCCGCGGCGACCGCGTTGGGCTGCGCCTGCCAGACCCGGTCGTCGACGCCGTTGGGGATCACCTCGACGCGCGCGGTGGGAAGCTCAAGGAGGCGGCTGACCTCCCACTTCATGTACTCGGAGCAGACCAGCACGCGGCACGCCTCGCGCCCCAGCCACCACTCGACGGAGTGGATGCACTTGTTCATCTCGTCGGGGAGCCAGCCCTGGTGGCGGCCCGCCTCCGTGGCGTGGATGGTGGCGACGAGCGGGAGGTCGAGGTGCTCCTTGAGCGTGACCGCGGTGTGCGTCACGAGCCAGTCGTGGGCGTGGATGACGTCGTACTCGCCGGACTGGGCGGCGCGCAGGGCGGCGCGGGTCAGCGTGTGGTTGAACGCCATCGTCCAGGCGAGCAGGGAGGGCGTGGCGAGCGGGAAGAGCGGCGGGTCCTCGGGCGCGCGCACGATTCGCACGCCGTCCGCGTACTCCTCCAGCGGGGCGCCCGGGGCGTGCCGAGTGACGACGGTGACCTCGTGACCGGCGGCCGCGAGCGAGGTGGAGAGGTGGTGGACGTGCCGCCCGAGCCCTCCGACGACCACCGGTGGGTACTCCCAGGAGAGCATCAGGACCCGCTGACGCGGTGAAGTACGGATGTCGATAACGTCGCCGCCCGCCGATGCCATGAAGCCGCCCCCTAGATGTTGTGCGTCCGCCCCCTGCCCATGCGCGTACCGCACCACGGCTCTGGTGCCTTCGCGTCCTTGGGTTCGGACCAATCGTGCCGGTCACGAGAAAACCAGCGAAGACACCACCGTTGCGTGCATGTAACGCGCACTGATCAAAACCGTCGAGCGCGCAGCGTCTCAGCGACGGACCAACCCTGGAAGGGACAGCCGGTCGCAGCGTGAGGCGCGTACCCGTCGGCGGTTTCGCTTACGGATGCTAGGCCAAACTCGGGCAAATGAGACTCGATACCGGTGAACAACTCGCCAATTCGCCAGCCGACGTTCCGGCACGCATCCGCGTAGGGCCCTATTGTCCACGGCCACACCGTTCCTTGGTGGTATGCCGCGTCTCTTTGCGCCGGCGTGCCGCGATGATTTCCGGTGAAGCCCGGCGAGTCGGGGGCGAGGCTGCGCGGGCCGAGCGGGGTCATGAGCGCGGCGCCGATCATACGCAGCGCCGACTCGTCCGGGTCGAGGGGCGCGCGCGGGAGCGACCAGGCGAGCAGTTGGTTGGGGCGCAGCGACATGTCGTTGCCGCCCGGCCCGTCGAGCACGTCGTACAGCCAGCCGGAGGGGGCGGGGTACCGGGCACAGAACGAGTCGCGCGCCCGGGCGTGTACGGCCGGCGCCGCGCCCGGGTCCTGGCCCACCCGCGCGGCTAGGTCGACGATCGCGGCGAGCCCGTTGACCCAGAGCGCGTTGACCTCGACCGGCTTGCCGAAGCGGGGCGTGACCGGCACGCCGTACACGCGGGCGTCCATCCAGGTCAGCGCCTCGCCCGGCGCGCCCTGGGTCAGCAACCCGTCGGCCGGGTCGGCGCGGATGCCGTACCGCGTGCCGGCCAGGTGCGCGTCGACGACCCCGCGCAGGGCGGGCAGCAGCTCGGCGGCCAGGTCGGTGTCGCCGGTGACCGCCACGTGCCGGTCGACCGCGTGCAGGTACCACATCGTCGCGTCGCAGGTGTTGTACTCGACGCTGCCGGTGTCGGCGGTGTTGGCGAGCATGCCCTCGGAGAGCGTGCCGGCGTAGGCGCGCAGCAGCTCCCGCCCCTCCTCCGCGCGCCCGGTGGCGAGCAGCAGCCCTTCGTACGAGGTCATCGTGTCGCGCGACCACGCGCCGAACCACGGGTAGCCGGCGACCACGTCCGGCCCGGTGCTCGTGCGCACCACGAAGGCGTCGGCCGCGAGGGCGAGCGTGGCGTCGACCGGGTCGGCCGGGGCGGCGGCCGCGATGACCTTCCAGTGCCGCTCGCGGGCGGCCGCCACGACCTCGGTCGCCGGGGCGGGCCGGTCGTCCAGGTCACCGGCCCAGGCGAGCACCTCCAGCGTGTCGCCCGGCGTGTCGAGCGAGCGGCCGAAGCGACCCGCGTACCAGAGGTCTTCTTCAGGCTGGAGCCCGCGCGCGGCCTCCTCCCGGTGGTGCGCGCCGCGCCACCATTGCCCGGTCGGCGTCCAGCCGGGGCCGGCCATCCGGTACGCCTGCTCGACGACCGCGCCGTCGGCGGTGGGGAGCACGCGCGGGGGCGGGCCGTCGGCGTACCGCTCGCCGTGCGCGTCCCGCCACGTGCACAAGGCGTCCACTGAAAGCCGTACCGTGCCCCCGGATGGGCCGGCGATCAGCCGGTGCACGACCGCGACCGCCGGGCGCCCGTGCACCATGGCGATCTCCCGCTCGATCACCACGTCGCCGATCCGCCAGCGCCAGCGGGGGAGCCCGTCGGCGAGGTCGAAGCGCTCGATCAGGTGGTGCCCCTTCGGCTCGACCGCGCCGGAGGCCCACTCGTGCGTGGCGAGCCGCACCTGCGCGCCGGAGGGCAGGGTGATCACCGGATCGAGTGACACCAGGCCCACATGGCGGGACGCCGGGACATTTCCGGCCACCACGAGGAGGGCATGGTAGCGGCGCGTGCGCAGCCCGGAGACCGTACCCATGGCGTAGCCGCCGAGACCGTCGGTGAGCAGCCACTCCCGTGTGGCGCCCGCCACGAGATCACCACAGACCTGCGGCCCGAACGCGAGGGGAATCATTAGGCTCCCTTACCAAGAGTGGGTGGCGGTGACGGCGTCTGTAACACGCCACCGGGACAATGGTCCCGTGTGGTCACGACGACGGAAGGTGAAGGTGGCGAGCGGGGTGACGTCCGCCAGCGACGCGGAGCATACGCGGCTGGCACAGGCGAATGCGGGGGAACAGCCGTGGCGGGCCTGGGGGCCATACCTGTCCGAGCGGGCGTGGGGCACGGTGCGGGAGGACTACAGCGAGCACGGCACGGCGTGGGACTACTTCCCCCACGACTGCGCGCGTTCCCGCACCTACCGGTGGAACGAGGACGGCATGGCCGGGGTCTGTGACGACCGGCAGACGTTCTGCTTCGCCCTCGCGCTGTGGAACGGCCAGGATCCCATCCTCAAGGAGCGGATGTTCGGCCTCGGCGGCGACGGGGGCAACCACGGGGAGGACGTCAAGGAGTACTGGTGGTACGAGGACTCGACCCCGACCCACTCCTGGATGCGCTGGCGCTACCACTATCCGCAGACCGCCTTCCCCTACGACGACCTGGTGGCCGTCAACGCCGCTCGGGGCCGTGACGAGACCGAGTACGAGCTCGTCGACACCGGCGTCTTCGACGACGACCGCTACTGGGCGGTCACCGTCGACTACGCCAAGGCGTCGCCCACCGACATGTGCATCGTGATCAACGTGGCAAACCGCGGTCCGGACACCGCGACGCTGCACGTCCTGCCCACACTGTGGTTTCGCAACACCTGGTCGTGGGGGCTGCCGGGGCGCGATCAGGTGCCCGTGCTCCGGGGCGGCGACGGGCGGCTGGTCGGTGAGCACTGGGTTCTCGGCCAGGTGGTGCTCCAGGGCGAGGGCGACCCGACCGTGCTGTGCTGCGACAACGAGACCAACACGCAGCGGCTGTGGGGGCTGCCCGGCCGGAGTGAGTACCCCAAGGACGGCATCAACGACCACGTGGTCGACGGTGCCGATACGGTTAATCCCGACCAGACGGGAACAAAAGGCGCACTGCACTATGAGCTGACCGTCCCGCCCGGCGGGGAGATGTGGATCCGGCTGCGCCTCACGCTCACCTCGCCGCCGCCCGGCAACGAGGCGGCGCCCCTGCTCGACCTCGGCAAGGGCTTCGACGAGGTGGTGGCCGCGCGGCGCGCCGAGGCCGACGCCTACTTCACCTGGCTCACGCCCAAGGGCGCCTCCCGCGAGGAGGCGGCCGTGCTCCGCAAGGCCATCGCGGGGCTGATGTGGGGAAAGCAGTTCTACCACTTCGACGTCGAGCAGTGGCTCAACGGCGACCCGGCCAGCGCGTCGCCGCCGCCCGGCCGCAAGCACGGGCGCAACAGCGCCTGGTGGCACATGAACAGCTTCGACGTGATCTCCATGCCCGACCCCTGGGAGTACCCCTGGTACGCCGCCTGGGATCTGGCGTTCCACTGCGTCACGCTGGCCCGGGTCGACCCGGAGTTCGCCAAGCACCAGGTGCTCCTGCTCCTGCGCGAGTGGTACATGCACCCCAACGGGCAGATCCCGGCGTACGAGTGGGCGTTCGGCGACGTCAACCCGCCCGTACACGCGTGGGCGGCCCTCCGGGTCTTCGAGATCGACGGCGGGCGCGACTACGACTTCCTCGCCCGCGTGATGCACAAGCTGCTGCTCAACTTCACCTGGTGGGTCAACCGCAAGGACATCAACGGCAACAACGTCTTCGAGGGCGGCTTCCTCGGCCTCGACAACGTGGGCCCGTTCGACCGCTCGGCCGCGCTGCCGGTCGCCGGCGTGCTGGAGCAGTCCGACGGCACCGGTTGGATGGCCATGTACGCGCTCAACCTGCTCGACATGGCCGTGCGCCTCGCCGAGCACGACCACGCGTACGAGGACGTGGCGACAAAGTTCTTCGAGCACTTCGCGTACATCGCGGCGGCCGCGTACCAGCAGGGGCTCTGGGACGAGGAAGACTCCTTCTTCTACGACCAGCTCCGGCTGCCCGACGGCTCGACGGTGCCGCTCAAGGTGCGGTCGGTGGTCGGGCTGCTCCCGCTCGCCGCCACGACCACGCTCAGCTCGCGCACGCTCGGCCGGCTGCCCGAGCTGGCCGCGCGGCTGCGGTGGTTCCTGACCAACAAGCCGGCGTACGCCGACGTGGTGGGCGCCCGCCGGCTCGCCGGTGACGGGCTCAAGCGGCGGCTGCTGTCGATGGTCGGGCCGGATCAGATCGTGCGGATCCTGGCGCGGATGCTCGACGAGGAGGAGTTCCTCTCGCAGTACGGGCTGCGCACGCTCTCCCGCCGCCACCTCGATAAGCCGTTCACCGTCGAGCTGGGCGGGCAGGAGTTCGCGGTCGGGTACGAGCCGGCCGAGTCGACCAGCGGCCTCTTCGGCGGCAACTCCAACTGGCGCGGCCCGATCTGGATGCCCACCAACTTCCTGCTGATCTGCGCGCTGCGCGACTACGCCGCCTTCTTCGGCGACGGGCTGGTGATCGAGCATCCGACCCGTTCCGGCAAGAAGCGCACGCTCAACGAGGTGGCCGACGACCTCTCCGACCGGTTGATCTCGCTCTTCGTGCCCGACGCGTGGGGCCGCCGCCCGATGTACGGCGCGTGCGAGCTGTTCCAGCGCCATCCCGACTGGAAGGACCTGATCGCGTTCCCGGAGTACTTCCACGGCGACAACGGGGCCGGGCTCGGGGCGTGGCACCAGACCGGCTGGACCGCGCTGGTGGCCGACCTGATCCTGACCACGAGACGGTCAACGGAAAGGTAGGGCTCCTTCCGTCCGGCCTATCCGTAGTCAGAGCACCAGCGCCCACACCACCAGTGCGGCCGCGATCACGGCGTTGAGGGCCGTGCCCAGCCAGGTGAGCCATGGGTACCGGCCGCGGTTGTTGAGCGGCGCGGACCGCCACCGGGGGATGGTCCGGACCACCGCGTAGCCGCACAGCCCCACGCCCACCGCCCACAGCACCGGCGGCACGGTCTGCCACAGGCCGACGGGAGCGGCCAGCGCCGGCATCGCCACCGCCCAGACGCCGTTGGAGACCAGGCGCAGCCGGTCGATGCCGGCCTGCCGCGCGGCGCCCAGCAGCCCGAGCCCGCCGCCGAAGGTCATGAAGGCCGTGGCCACGAGCCGCAGCGCCACCTGGAAGTCGAAGCCACCCCCGCCGGGCTCGGTGCCGAGCAGTCGCCGGCCGAGGTCGTCGACCGACCGGTCGGTGTTGCCGAGCACGACGACGCCGAGGCCGGCGGCGCGGTCGAATCCGGCGTACGCCCGGAAGCCGCCCGTGCCGCCGTTGTGCCAGGTGATCTCGCGACCGCCTGACTGATCGGTGAACCAGCCGTAGCCGATCCGCTCGTCCTCGCCCGCGTCGAAGCGCGGGGTCGCCGCGTCGGCGCCGGGCGCGGTGCCGGCCATCGTGGCGGACACGAGCTTCGCGACGTCGGTGGCGGTGGACCACGCGCCGCCGGCCGGCGCGTAGCCGGTGGCGCTCCACGGGTCGACCGGGCGGCCGCCGGCGGTGAAGCCCTGGGGCGCGCCCTCGGGCGGCGTGAAGCCGGTCGCCGCCATGCCCAGCGGGGCGAGGATCCGCCGCTCGACCAGCTCGGGGTAGGGGACGCCGGCGCGCTGGGCGAGCGCGTGCCCCAGCACCGACACGCCGTAGTTGCTGTAGCTGACCTCCTGCTCGCCGCCGCCCGCGCTGGCGCCGCCCACTGTGGACAGCAGCCACTCGGTGTCCGCGCTGCCGTACGGGTCGTTGCCGCCGAGTGTGTTCAGCACCACGCCGGCGGCCTGTACCGGCCCGGTAAAGCGGATCCTCGGCAGCCCGGAGCGGTGGCTGGCCAGCTCGGCGAGCGTGGCATCGGCGGTGTCCGGATCCTCGAAGTCCACTGTGGGCAGCAGATCGGCGAGCCTCTGGTCGGCGCGCACGGTGCCGTCGCGGACCAGGTCGGCAAGGAGCATGCCGGTGAGCGTCTTGCCGATCGAGCCGATCTCGAACGGCGTCTCCGCGCCGACCGCGCCGCCCCGCCCGTCGTCGCCGAGGCCGGCGGTGCGGACCTGACCACCCTCCACAGTGGCCACCGCCAGCCCTCGGTATCCGGTCGGGTCGTCCACCAGCGCCCGCACGCGCGCGGCCAGCTCGGCGTCGCCGGTGGTCTCGGTGCCCAGCTCCGCCGCGCGTGGCCCGACCAGCCAGGCGAACGCGGCGACGAGGACGGCGGCGAGCACGGCCCACCGGTCGAGTCGCGGCGCCCTCATCGCCGGGCCGCCGTCAGCGTGACGAGCAGGGGGACGACCCGCTCGGGGGGCACGATGTATTGCCCGCGCCCGTTGGTGCGCAGCCAGCCGGCGCTGACCAGTTGCCGCAGGTGGTGGTAGAGCTGGCCGCTGGTGCCCAGGCCTTCCACTTCGGACAGCTCGGCCGCGGCGTGGCGCCCGCCGAGCACCTCGCGCAGCAGCGTCAACCGCACCGGATGGGCGAGCGCGGAGAGCGTGGCGGCCACCTCGGACCAGTCGCCGCGCATCAGGTCGGCGGTGGTCGCGCCGTACTGCCACTCGTAACGCTCGCCCTCCGACGGCGCCACGACCCCGGTGTAGAGGACCGCTCCGGCGCCGTCCGGGACCCGCTCCTTCAGCCCCTCCAGCGCCCAGAAGACATCCCCGGTACGAACGGCGGGCTCACCGGGCTCCGGCGATGACCGGTCCGCGCGGGCGGCCAGCGCGGCGACCTGCTCCTCCAGCGCCGCGACGCGTTCCTCGAGCGTGCTCATGTTCCCGAGTATTACGCAATTACGTAGTAGCGACAAGTCCTCATCGGGCCCGGCGGCGGAACAGCACCGCGGAGAGGGCCATCGAGACCAGCAGCAGCCCGCCGCACCACGCGAGCGCCTGCCAGCCGCTGCCGCCGACCGCCGTGCCCAGCAGCAGGGCGCGCACCGTCTCGATCACCGGTGTGGCCGGCTGGTGCTCGGCGAACCCGTGCAGCCAGCCGGGCATCGTGTCGATCGGCACGAACGCGCTGCTCGGGTACGGCAGGAAGAGCACGAAGAAGGTGAACCCGCTGGCCGCCTCGACCGACGAGGCGAGCAGCCCCACCGCCGCGGAGAGCCACGACATCGCGAGTACGAACAGCAACAGCACGCTCGACGCGGCCAGCCACTCCAGCGGCCCGGCCTGGGGGCGGAAGCCGATCAGCAGCGCCACGCCGAAGACCAGCGCGATCGAGATCGTGTTGCGGGCCAGGCTCGCGACCACGTGGCCGGCGAGGATCGCCACCCCGCCCACGTCCATGGAGCGGAAGCGGTCGATCACCCCGCTGGTCATGTCCTGCGCGACCGTGACCGCCGTGGCCGCGGCGCTGTAGCCGGCGCAGAGCAGGATCACTCCGGGCACCACGTACGTCACGTACGCCGTGCCGGTGTCGATCGCGCCGCCGAAGAGGTAGACGAAGAGCAGCATCACGATGACCGGCAGCGCGAGCGAGAAGAGCAGCGCGTCGACGGTGCGCCCGGAGAGGCGTACCGAGCGTTCGATCATGACCAACGCGTCAGACACGCGCCGCCTCCTTCGTAGTGCGACCGGTGAGCTGGAGGAAGACGTCGTCGAGCGTGGCGGTGTGCACCGCGAACCGGGTCACCTCAGTGCGTGCCGGGTCGACCTCGTCGAGCAGCGCCCGGATGTGCGCGGCGCTGCCGTCGGTGGCCACGCTCAGCGTCAGCCGCTCCGGGGCGCGGTGCGCGAGCCGGCCGTGGAGATGGGCAGCCACCGCCTTGTACGCCCCGCGGCCGGTGAGCGTCAGGTCGAGGCGCTGCCCGGCGACCCGCTCCTTGAGCTGGGCCGCGGTGCCCTCGGCGACGATCCGGCCGTGGTCGAGCACCGCGATCCGGTCGGCGAGCTGGTCGGCCTCCTCGAGGTACTGCGTGGTGAGGAAGACCGTGACGCCGGTGCGCACCAGGCCGCGTACGACGTCCCACATCGCCTGCCGCCCGCTCGGGTCCAGCCCGGTCGTCGGCTCGTCCAGGAAGATCACCGAAGGCTGGCCGACGAGGCTCGCGGCCAGGTCGAGGCGGCGCCGCATGCCGCCGGAGTACGTGGCCACGCGCCGGTCGCCCGCCTCGGCCAGGTCGAAGCGGGCGAGCAGTTCGGCGGCGCGCGCCCGGGCGTCCCGCCGGCCCAGCGCGGCCAGCCGAGCGGTCATCCGCAGGTTCTCCGCGCCGGTCTGCAACTCGTCGACCGCCGCGTACTGCCCGGTGAGGCTGATCGCCCGGCGGACCCGGCGCCGCTCGCGCACCACGTCGAAGCCGGCGACCGTGGCGCTCCCCGCGTCGGGACCGGTGAGCGTGGCGAGGATGCGGACGGTGGTGGTCTTGCCCGCGCCATTCGGCCCGAGCAGCGCGAACACGCTGCCCCGCACGACGCGTAGGTCGACGCCGGCGAGCACGGGAGTGCCGCCGTAGGACTTCGCGAGGGCGTGCGCCTCGACTGCGTACGCTGTACCAGACATGCAGTACATCGTACGAATACCTAGTCAGAAGCGTCAAACTGTACTAGTGTAGGGGTTGTGAGTACTAGTACAGGTGAGCCGCCGTACCGCCGGATCGCCGCGGAGATCCGGCGTCGGATCGCGGCCGGTGAGCTGCGCCCCGGCGACCGCGTCCCCTCGACCCGGCGGATCACGCAGGAGTTCGACGTCGCGCTGGCGACCGCCACCAAGGCGCTCGCGACGCTGCGGCAGGAGGGGGTGGTCGAGGCGGTGCCGCGGATCGGCACGATCGTCGCCCGCTCGGCCGCACCGCCTGCGCCGCCCGCCCGCCGCCCCACCGGAGGCGAGCTGACGGCGGAGGGCGTGGTGCGCACCGCCATCCGGATCGGCGACGCCGAAGGGCTCGACGCGGTCACCGTCCGCCGGGTCGCCGCCGAGTTGGGCATCCCGCCGATGTCGCTCTACCGCTACGTGCCGAGCATGGAGGAGCTACGCACGCGGATGGTGGACGTGCTCTTCGGCGAGGTGACGCTCCCCGAGCCGCCACCGGGCTGGCGGGCCCAGGTGGAGCTGGTCTTCCGCGCGATGTGGCAGATCTTCGAGCGACACCGGTGGGCGGCGCGGCTGATCTCGTTCACCCGGCCGGCGCCGTCGCCGCACGGGATGGCGTACACCGAGCGAGTCATGCGCCCCCTGCTGGAGGCCGGCCTCGACGAGCGGACCGCGCTGCATGCCATCCTTACGCTCGCCGGGCACGTCACGATCACCGCGCTCCAGGTCGAGCGGGAGGCCGAGGCCGTGCAGGACACCGGCCAGACCCGCGACGACTGGATCCAGGCGCACGACGAGACGATGACGCAGCTGGTCGACGCCGGGCCGTACCCGACCATCGGCGCCATCACCGACGGCCCCGACCTCGACGCGGCCTTCGAGCTGGGCCTGGCCCTGATCCTCGACGGCCTCGCCCGGCGGATCGAGGCGGCGCAGGCGGCCGGACGTGCCGACACCGCGACCTAGACGATCTATCCCAAGAGACAGATCCGGGCTGCCGCGATGCTCGTCGTGGTCCGGACGGCTTCGCCCTGCTTCGGGCGTCCGCCGTCCGGACGCGGCGCCATCTCCTATCCGGAAACAGGTCAATCCCGACCCCGACGCGCTCACGGCTCCGGCCGCGGCCGGCGTCTGCTCATCCAGCGTGCCGCCCTTTCGGCGCGTGGCGTGACCGGGCGCGGGATTCACGCCGGGGCGAGCGGGGCGCGGCCGATCGTCGAGTAGAGGAGGTGGCCGCGGAGGACCAGGCCGGAGTGGCGGTCGGTGACGAGCCAGCGCAGGTGGTCGAGCTCGGCCGCGCTGAGGCCGGCGGCCAGCAGGCGGGACCGGAAGAGGTCCAGGTTGACCGTCACCAGCAGCGCGCCGGGGCTGCCCGCCGGCCAGACCGGGGAGTGGATCGCGGTGTCGACGCCGGCCAGCCCGGCGCCCACCATCTGGCCGTGGATCCGCGTGGCCCAGGTGGGGTCGGAGCCGATGACCGTCATGAGAATCCGTTGGTAGCGCTCGAACAGTGCCACGTCGTGCTGGTCGGGAGCGTCGACGACGAGGTGCTCAGGGCGGATGTGCCAGTCTTCGACGGCCAAGCTGCCACCGGGGGCGAGGGCGGCGGCCAGCTTGCGCAGCACCGCTTCCCGCTCGGCGAGGTGGAGCAGGAGCAGCCGGGCGTGGATCAGGTCGTAGGGCGGGTCGGGCACCGGCTCGGCGGTGATGTCGTGGGCGAGCACGCGGATGCCCGCCCTCGTCGGCACGCGGTGGGGCTTGAGGTCGGTGGCGACCACGGTCGCGCCGCGGTCGGCGAGCCAGCGGGCGACGCTCCCGGCGCCGGCACCGACCTCGAGGCAGCGCGTGCCGGGCACCGCGACCACTGTGGACAGACGGGACCGGGTGAAGTCGTCGAGCATCGCCGAAAGGCACGCGTGCTGCCGAAATGCCACTTCGACGTCGTTGTCATAGGCGTAGCCGCCGGGCACTGGACCTCCTGGGAGGGTGAGGCGACCCGGGCCGCCCTAGGTTGCCGACCAAGGGGCAGGGCCGCCTCACTTGGCCAACCTAGGGTTCTAGGGACCCTGAGTCAATTGGGTACGACGAATACTTGAGACCCCAGGGCGGGCATGATCAAATGTCATACGCCGACCAAGGGGAGTGCCAGCACATGCCCGCCGTGCCCGTTTATCGCAAGATCATTAATGACATCCGCGAACGGATAGAGTCCGGTGAACTCAAGGCGGGAGACAAGCTGCCCTCGATCGCCGAGCTGATGCAGACATACGAGTGCAGCGACACCCCGGTCAAAGCGGCGCTCGGCCGGCTCCAGGACGCTGGGGTGTTGGAGGGCCACCAGGGGCGTGGGGTTTACGTCATGGGCAAGCCCGTCACGGGCACATCGTCGGCGATTTCGTCCTCCCCAGGCCAGTAGAATCACGCTCGACCACACCGTACCTGCCCCCTGGGATGTGGTGCAGCCATGCCAATCTTCGACGTTGTCGTGGTCGGCGCGGGCGTCATCGGGCTGACGTCGGCCCTGCGGTTGCAGGAGGCTGGTGCCCAGGTCGCGCTGGTCGCCGCCGACCCGCCCGCCGAGACGGTCTCCGCGGTCGCCGCCGCTGTGTGGTACCCCACGCGCACCGACCCCGACCCCCGTGTGCTGGCCTGGGCCGGCGAGACCTACGACGAGCTGGCCCGCCAGGCGGCCGCGGGCGTGCCGGGGGTGGCGATGCGCCCCACCCGCATGATCGTGCGGCCCTCCGACGACCCATGGTGGTCCCGGGTCGTACCAGATTATGAAGACCACGGCCGGGAGTGGCGGTTCAGCGTGCCCACGGTGGAGATGGTCCCCTACCTGGAGTGGCTGCTGGCGCGACTGGCCGACGGCGGCACGGTGCTGGAGCGCCGCCGCCTGCGCGGCCTTGCGGAGGCCGCGGAGCTGGCGCCCGTCGTGGTCAACGCCACCGGCCTGGCGGCCGGTGAGCTGTGCGCCGACCCCGCAGTCTTCCCGGCCCGCGGGCGCATCGTGCTGGTCGCCAACCGGGGCATCGAGACGTCGGTACGGGCGGAGCACCACGCCGACGGGATGGTGTACGTGCACCCCCGGTCGCGGGACGTCGTGCTGGGCGGCACGTTCGAGCCGGGGGAGTGGGACACCGGGCCGGATCCGCAGGCCGCGCGCGCGATCGTCGCCCGCTGCGTCGACGTGGTGCCCGAGCTGGCCGGTGCACCGGTGCTGGGCGAGCGCGCCGGGCTGCGGCCGGTGCGGCGGGGCGGGGCGCGGGTCGGCGAAGATCCCGAGCGGCTGCCGGGCGGTGCCCGTCTCATCCACAACTACGGGCACGGAGGTGCCGGAGTCACGCTGTCCTGGGGATGCGCGGCCAGTGTTCTCGTAGACTTCGGGCCGTGACCTCGGTCCAGATCGCGGAGAGCCACACCCTACGGCGCGACGCGCGCCGCAACCGGGCGCTGATCATCGAGGCGGGGCGCGAGGTCTTCGCGATCTCCGGCTTCGCCGCGCCGCTGGACGCGGTGGCCCGCCGGGCCGGCGTGGGGCGGGGCACGCTCTACCGCCACTTCCCCGACCGCTACGCGCTGGCGGTCGCCATCTTCGAAGACAACGTCCGCGACATCGAGCGGCTGGCGGAGGCACACCGGGGCCGCGTCGACGCGTTCGACGCGCTGCTGCGGGCGCTGGTCGACCACCAGGTGCGCAGCCACGGCCTGCACCAGGCACTGGCCAAGGGCACGGAGGCGCCGGAGTTGCAGGCGCTGGCCGAGCGGATCGTGCTGGCCTTCGGCGAGCCGGTGCGGCGGGCACAGGAAGACGGCGCGCTCCGACCCGACCTGGCCACCGCCGACCTGCTCGACATCATGCGCATGGTCGCCGCGATCATAGAGGGGGTCGACGACATCGACCTGCGCCGCGCCAACGCCGAGCGCGCGATCGACCCTGCTCCGCCACGGGCTGCGCGCCTGACTCCCGCCCAGCATCCAGCCCGGCGGCACGCTCCACAATGGAGCATCGCGGCGTGCTTCGGCTCCGGGACGAGGCTGCACTAGAGACCTTTCGGGGTCAGGGTGGGCGTAGGCCGGTGGCGGCCAGGTAGCTGTCG
>NZ_JBHLUH010000051.1:0-30252 GCF_042433955.1 Phytohabitans kaempferiae
CTTGGCACTGGCTTATACAAACACCCTGTTGAGTTCTCAAAGAACAAACACACACCGCGACTTGGATCTCCTTCTAGGAGCTCCCCGCCGTGGGGCACTTGTTTTACTTTACCTGACCGCTTCGTCCCCGTCAAACCGGTGTTTCCCGGTTTGTAGGGCTAACGACAGGTTTGTCCCGAAGTTACGCACAGCAAGTAGCACCGTGCTTGGCCTTGGGATTCGGCAGAACCGGCCGCTCGCGGTGATCCCGCGGCTCGCCCGGTGCCCTGCCGGTCGTCAACCTTACCCGGTCGGTTTCGCCTCGCCAAATCGGCTCCGCACCGCCCGTGGGCAGGGAGAAAGTTACGTGCGTTGAGGGGACGGCGTCAAATCGGCGCGTGTTGACCCACGTCACACAACCGAGAGTCACCAGACCACTGCGCCGCACGGTCGCGACGCCCACGAGGGGCACCGCGAGTAGTGGCAACGCCGTGCCGCATGGACGCATTCCCCAGCCTGTCAGGCGTCGACCAGCACGCCGGCGAACGTACGCTTGCCGCGCCGGAGCACCAGGAAGCGGCCGTGCAGCAGCGACTCCGCGGGCACGGTCGCCTCGGGATCGGTCACACGCTCGTTGTTGAGGTACGCACCGCCCTCGGCGATCGCCCGCCGGGCCTCGTTGAGGCTCGCCACCAGGCCCGCGTCGCGAAACAGGGTCGCGACCGCGGGCAACTCCGCCGCGCGTACCCGATGAAGTCCCGCCTCGGCCAAGGCGGCCTGGAGGGTCGCCGGCATGAGTGACTCCAGCGAACCTCGACCGAAGAGTGCCTGGCTCGCGGCGATGACGTCGTCTGCCACCTCGGCCCCGTGCACCAGGGCCGTGAGCTCCGACGCCAGCGCGCGCTGCGCGGCGCGGGCGGCCGGTCGCTCGGCGGTCTCCTTCTCCAGCTCGAGCAGCTCCTCCTGCGACCGGAAGCTGAAGTAGCGCAGGTAGCGGGCGACGTCGCGGTCGTCGGTGTTGAACCAGAACTGGTAGAACGCGTACGGGCTGGTCATCTCGGGGTCGAGCCAGACCGCGCCGCCCTCGCTCTTGCCGAACTTCGTGCCGTCGCTCTTGGTGACCAGCGGCGTGGTGAACGCGTGCACCGGCCCGGCCCCCCGGCGGCGGATGTAGTCGACGCCGGCGGTGATGTTGCCCCACTGGTCGGAGCCGCCGAACTGCATCTCGCAGCCGTGGCGCCGGTGCAGCTCGAAGTAGTCGTGCGCCTGGAGCAGCTGGTAGCTGAACTCGGTGTAGCTGATGCCGGTCTCCAGCCGCGCCCTGACCACCTCCCGCGCGAGCATCCGGTTGACCGGGAAGTGCTTGCCCACGTCGCGCAGGAACTCGACCACCGACATCGGGCCGGTCCACTCCAGGTTGTTGACGAGCGTGGCGGCGTTGTCTCCGGTGTACGTGACGAAGGGGGCGAGCTGGTCGCGGATCCGCTCGACCCACCCGGCGACCACCTCGGTCGGGTTGAGCGTGCGCTCGCTGCTCTCCTTGGGGTCGCCGATCTGACCGGTCGCGCCGCCGACCAGCAGCAACGGGCGGTGCCCGGCCAGCTGCCACCGGCGCGCGGTCAGCACCTGCAGCAGGTTTCCGACGTGCAGGCTCGCCGCGGTGGGGTCGAAGCCGACGTAGTACGTCAGCGGTCCGGCCGCCACGCGGGCGCGCAGCTCGTCGAGGTCGGTGGAGTCCTGGATGAGGCCCCGCCACTGCAGGTCGTCGATCAGATCCGTCACGGTGGGTATTGTCCCCCATCGCCCGGGCAGACCCGCCACCCGGTTTCACCTCGGCACGCGCAGGGCCTTGCGCAGGTAGTCGGCGACGCGGGCGGTCGCCTCCCGGGCCGCGTCGAGCGTGCCGGTCATGGTGAAGAAGCCGTGCGTCATGCCGTCGTACCGGGCCAGCTCGACCGGTACGCCCGCGGCGCGGAGCCGCTCGGCGTACCGCTCGCCCTCGTCGCGCAGCGGGTCGTACTCGGCGGTGATCACCAGCGCCGGCGGGAGGTCGCCCAGGTCGGCGGCGCGCAGCGGGGAGGCGAGCGGGTCGGCCCCGTCGGCGGGGTCGGCCAGGTAGTGACCCCAGTACCAGCCGACGGAGGTGCGGTTGAAGAAGCACGGGTCGGTGTTTTCGCGCATGGAGGGGGTATCCGCCCCGTACGCGACGTTTGGGTAGACGAGCACCTGGGCGGCGAGCGCCGGGCCGGCCGCGCGGGCCTGGAGCGTGACCGCGGCGGCGAGGTTGCCGCCCGCGCTGTCGCCGGCGACCGCGACGCGGGACGGGTCACCGCCGAACTCGCCCGCGTGCGAGGCGAGCCACTCGACCGCGGCGTGGCAGTCGCGGGGCGCGGCCGGGAAGGGGTGCTCGGGCGCCAGCCGGTACGCCACCGAGACGACCAGGCAGCCCGCGTCGGAGCAGAGCCGGCGGCAGATGCCGTCGCTGGTCTCGAGGTTGCCGAGGACCCAGCCGCCGCCGAAGAAGTACGCGACGACGGGCAGCGGCTCGCCGGTCGCGCCGGCCGGGCGGTAGAGGCGGGCGTCGAGGTCGCCGCCGGGGCCGGGGATGCGCAGCGGCACCACCCCGCCGACCGGATGCGCGATGCCTCGGTCGGCCTTGATGGCGGCGAGGTCGGCCGCGCGGGCCTCGGCGAGCGTCATCTCGTAGAGCGGGCGGGCGCCGGACGCGACGCGGTGGGCACGCATCAGAGCCAGGTGTGGATGCAGGGTCACTCGGCTATCCTCCTAGCCACTCTCGACGGCTCCTGGAGGCGCCGCCGATACGGTAAGAAACCGAAACCCCAATACCCGCAACGCATACTCGCATCGAGGTCTCCACACGTGCAACTCATCGACCTGCATGGCTCGCTGAGTGACCCGCTGCTCGACACGATGAACTTTCTCAACGAGGTGACCGCGCGCTTTCCCGACGCGATCTCCTTCGCGCCCGGCCGGCCGTACGACGAGGCGTTCGACCCGGGCGCGGTGGCCGGCTACCTGGACGCGTACGCGAAGTATCTGGAGCGGGACCGCGGCCTGTCGCAGCGGCAGGTGGGCGGGCTGCTGTTCCAGTATGGACGGACGAAGGGCCAGATCCACGAGCTGGTCGCGGCCACGGTCGCCAACGACGAGGGCATCGAGGCGCCACCGGAGTCCATCGTGGTGACGGTGGGCGCGCAGGAGGGCATGTTGCTCGCGCTCCGGGCGCTGTTTCGCGACGCGGCCGACGTGCTGCTGGTCGCCTCCCCCTGCTACGTCGGCATCACCGGCGCCGCCCGCCTGCTCGACATCGCGGTCGAGCCGGTGCCGGAGGGACCGTCCGGTGTGGACGCCGTGGCGGTGCGGGCGGCGGTGGAGCGTGTGCGGGCCAGCGGCCGCCGTCCCCGCGCCCTGTACGCGGTGCCCGACTTCGCCAACCCCTCGGGCACCAGCCTGCCGATCGGCGCCCGGCGGGAGCTGCTGGCGGTCGCGGCGGCCGAGGACCTGTACGTGCTGGAGGACAACCCGTACGGGCTCTTCGCCCGCACCGCCCGGCACGCCCCCACCCTCAAGCGCCTCGACGAGCAGGGGCGGGTAATCTACCTCGGGTCGTTCGCGAAGACGTGCCTTCCCGGCGCGCGGGTCGGCTACGTGATCGCCGACCAGACCGTGACGGCGCCGGACGAAAGCACCACACCGCTCGCCGACCAGCTCTCGAAGATCAAGAGCATGACCACGGTCAACACGTCGCCGCTGTCCCAGGCGGTGATCGGGGGCATGCTGGTGACGTACGGCTGCCGGTTGCGCGTGCTCAACGAGGAGCGGATCCGGCGCTACCGGGAGCGGCTCGACGCGCTGCTCGACGCGCTCGACCGCCACTTCGGCGCGGATGCCGGGGTCGGCTGGAACGTGCCGGACGGCGGCTTCTTCCTGGTGCTGAGCGTGCCGTTCGAGGCCGACGAGGAGGCGCTGACCCGCTCGGCCCGCGACCACGGTGTGCTCTGGACCCCGATGCGGTACTTCTACGCCGGCGGCGGGGGCGAGCGCCAGCTCCGCCTCTCGTGCAGCTATCTGGACATGGGCGAGATCGACGAAGGGGTGCGGCGGCTCCGGGAGTTCACCTCGGGAGGCGGCCGGGCCGGCGCGCCATCCTCCCGCGCGGCGTCAACGACCGTGAAGGACAAGTGACGGGTCCACGTCGGACAGTCGGGGGCGGCCGGAAAGCACCATCGCGTCCTCCAGCTCGGCCGCGAGGATGTCGAGCACGGCGCGCACGCCGGCCGCACCGTCGACCGCCAGCCCCCACAGCGCGGGGCGGCCGACCAGCACCGCGCTCGCGCCGAGGGCCAGCCCGCGCAGCACGTCGGTGCCGCCACGCACCCCGCCGTCGAGCAGCACCGGCCCGCGCCCGTCCACCGCGTCGACCACCTCGGCGAGCGCGTCGACGCTGGCGACCGCGCCGTCGAGCTGCCGGCCACCGTGGTTGGAGACCACCACGCCGGCCGCGCCGTGTGCCATCGCCAGGTCGGCGTCGGCGCCGGTCAGCACCCCCTTGACCAGCACCGGCAGGTCGGTCTGCCGGCACAGCCAGGCCAGGTCGGCCCAGCCCAGCGACGGGTCGAACTGCTGCCGCGAGTGGCGCTCCAGAGCCGACGCGCCGTCCACCGCCTCGTGCGCGGTCGCCATCACCGCCGCGTCCACATTGGCCGCCACGATCCCCGCCGGTACGGCGAAGCCGCGCCGCACGTCGCGCAGGCGCCGCCCGAGCCGGGGCGTGTCGACGGTGAGCACCAGCGCCCGGAAGCCGGCCGCCTCGGCCCGCCGGGCCAGCTCCCGCACGATCCCCCGGTCGCGAAACCAGTACAGCTGGAGCCACAGTGGACCGGTCGCGGCCGCGGCGATCTCCTCCAGGCTCCGGCTGGCGAAGACGCTCACGACCAGCAGCTGCCCCGCCTCCCCCGCCGCTCGCGCCGTGGCCACCTCGCCGTCCGGATGGGCCAGTTGGTGGTACGCGACCGGGGCGACCCCGATCGGCGCGCGCAGCCGGGCGCCGAGCAGCGTGGTCGAGGTGTCGTACGCGGCGACGTCGACGAGGAAGCGGGGGCGCAGCGGGAGCCGGTCGAAGGCGGCGCGGTTGGCGGCGAGCGTCTGCTCGGCGCCGCTGCCGCCGGCGATGTACTCCCAGATGCCGACCGGCAGCCGTTCGCGGGCGGCCGCCTCGTACTCCGGGACGGTCAGCAGCGCGTCCACATTGGCCTCCTAGCGCGGCTCGAGTGGTGGGGCCTAGCGTCGGTGGGCGTGGACGAGGTGCGCGTGTGGCTGGTCCGTTCGCCTCTGCCGGCGGCCGTGCTCGACCGCCTGGCCGGCGTGCTCGACGACCGCGAGCGGTCCCGGGCGGCCGCGCTCGACCCGATGGGCTGGCAGCGCTTCGTCGCCGCGCACGGGGTCGCCCGCGTGCTCGTCGCCGCGCAGGTCGGCACCGCGCCGGAGCGAGTGCGCTGGGCGTACGGGCCGCACGGCAAGCCGGAGACCGACGGGGTGCGGGTCAGCCTCTCCCACTCCGGCGAGCTGGCCGCGGTGGCGCTCACCGAGCGGCGTGCGGTCGGCGTCGACGTGCAGCGGCACAAGCCCGGCCTCGACGTGGTGGCGATGTCGGCCCGGTACTTCCCGGCCGACGAGGCGCGCCTGGTGGCGGCCGGCGCGCGGCGGGCGGCCGTCTTCGCCCGGCTGTGGGCCCGCAAGGAGGCGTGTGTGAAGGCGACCGGCGGCCGGCTCACCCCCGGGCTGACGCTGGCGGTGGCCGCGGGGCCGGTGGTGGGCGGTACGCGGCACGTGCTCGACCTGCCGGTGCCCGAGGGCTTCGCCGGCGCGGCCGCGCTCTGCGGGGCCGCGCCCTTCCGGGTCACCACCGCCTGGTGGACCCCTCCTGACTGATCACTCACGTGGCTCAGTCGCGCAGCGAGCGGCCGGTCTTGGCCAGGAAGACGTCGTCGAGGCTGGGCCGGTGCAGCTGGATCGAGTCGAGGTCGAGCCGGGCGCCGTCGAGGGCCCGCATGACCTGCGGGATCGCGGTGGCCCCGTCGTCGACGTAGAGGCGCAGGCCGGCCGCGTCGGTCTCCAGCTTGCGCACGTACGCCGCGCCGTCGAGCAGCTCGGCCGCCTTCGGGGTCGCCCCGTTGAGGCCGACCACGAGCACGTCACCGGTGATCTCCCGCTTGAGCCGCTCGGGCGACCCCTCGGTGACGATCTCGCCGTGGTCGATGATGGCGATCCGGTCGCAGAGCGCGTCGGCCTCGTCCAGGTAGTGCGTGGTGAGGAAAATCGTCATGCCGCCGTCGCGCAGCCGGCGGATCTCGTCCCACATGTGCGCGCGGCTCTGCGGATCGAGCCCGGTGGTCGGCTCGTCCAGGAAGACAAGCCGCGGCCGGTGGATGATGCCGAGCGCGATGTCGACCCGGCGCCGCTGGCCGCCCGAATAGGTGCGGCAGGGGCGGTCGGCGTAGTCGGTCAGCTGGAACGCCTCCAGCGCCTGCGCCGCCCGGTGCCGCGCCTCGGCCTTGCTGAGCCCGTGCATCCGGCCGTGCAACACCAGCTCCTCGCGCGCGGTCGAGTCGTCCCACGTGCTGCCGCCCTGCGCGACGTAGCCGACCCGCGCGCGCACCTCGCCGGGATCGGCGCGCAGGTCGACACCGGCGATGGTGGCCTCGCCCCCGTCCGGCTCGATGAGCGTGGTGAGCATCTGCAACGTGGTGGTCTTGCCCGCGCCGTTCGGCCCGAGGAAGCCGAAGATCTCGCCCTCTTTGACGCCGAGGTCGACCCCGCGCACCGCCTCCACCACCGTGGCCTTGCGGCCCCGGCCGGACCGGTATGACTTGCGCAGCCCGTGGGTAACAATCACGGTCCTGACTGTATTGGCCGGCTCTTGGGCGCGGATCGAAGACGCGTTGAGGAGGGCTGGAGGCACTGCCACCGCACCCCGCGAGGCGTTACCGTGAGACCACTATGGACACCTTGCGGGAGCTGGCCGCCGTGCTGCGCGACGTCACCGGCGAAGACGAGCGCTGGGCCGCTGCCGTCACGCCGGAGAGCCGGCTCGAAGACGACCTGCGGCTGGAGAGCGTCGAGGTCGCCGCGCTCGGCGAGGCGCTGCGGGCGCGGTGGGGCGTCGACCTCCCCGCGTACCTGGCCGGCCTCGACCTGGACGAGCTGATCGACCTGAGCGTCGGCGACCTCGCCCGGCTGGTGAGCGGATGAGCGAGCGGACCGTCAGAGTCGGCGCGTGTGGAGCCGCGTGCCCGCCCGCGGCGAAGCGAGGCCGGGCATGAGCCGCTTCCTTTTCGTGGCGCCGCCGCTGGCCGGGCATGTGCACGCCGCCGGCGCGGTCGCCCGCGCGCTCGCCGCCCGGGGGCACGAGGTGGCCTGGGCCGGCCCGGAGACCGCGCTGCGGCGGATGCTCGGCGACGAGGTGACCATCCACTCCACCGGCATGCGGCCGTACCGGGGGCAGCGCGACCGCGGCTTCCGGGCGGTGCGGTCGCTGTGGGAGGGTTTCGTGCTGCCGTACGCGCGGTTCACGCTGCCGGCCGTGGAGAAGGCAGTGGCCGCGTTCGCCCCCGACGTGGTGGCGGTCGACCAGCACGCGCTCGCCGGCGCCGTGGCCGCGCACCGGCAGGGCGTGCTGTGGGCCAGCCTCGCGCCGCAGTCGATGGAGCTGACCCGCCCGTTCCGGGCACTGCCCAAAGTGGAGGATTGGATCCGGCGCCGCATCGCGGGCGCAGGACTGTCCATCCAGGATGGTGTCGACCCGCGTTTCTCGCCACACCTGGTGCTCGCCTTCACCAGCCCCGCGCTGACCGGTACGGCCGTCTTCCCGGCCCACTGCGCGCTCGTGGGGCCGGCGCTGGACGCCCGACCGACCGCGCCCGACTTCCCGTGGGATGCCCTCGACCCGGGGCGACGCGCGGTGCTGGTGACGATGGGCACGCTCGCCGAAGACGTCGCCCGCGACTTCTACCCCCGGATGTCCGGCGCGCTGCGGGCCCTCGCCGGGCGCGTGCAGGCCATCGTCGCCGCGCCGCCGGGCGCCGTGCCCGACCCGCCGGAGGGCACCGTCATGGCGCCCCAGGTGCCGGTGCTGGAGCTGATGCCCCGGCTCGCCGCGGTGGCCTGCCACGCCGGGCTCAACACGGTCTGCGAGGCGCTCGCCCACGGCGTGCCCCTCGTGGTCGCGCCGATCAAGCACGACCAGCCGGTCACCGCCGCGCAGGTGGTGGCGGCTGGCGCGGGAGTGCGCGTGCGGTTCGGGCGCTCCGGCCCGGACGAGCTCGCGGCGGCGCTCACCGCGGTGCTCGACGAGCCGGGTTACGCGGCGGCGGCCGGGCTGGTGCGCGATTCGTTCGCCGCGGCCGGGGGTGCCCCGGCCGCGGCGTCACACCTGGAGCGGCTGGCCGCCCGCTGTTGAGGGCTGCCTCCCACACGCGCCGGCCGCCCAGGCGGGCCGCCCGCCCCGAGGACGCTGGCGGGCGGCTCGCGGCCACGGCCCCGGACGGTCAGCTTTTGACGACCGCCTGGATCGCCGCGACCAGCTGCGCCCGGCTCGGCTGCACCGCGAGGTCCAGCTCGGGCGCGCATCCCACCACCACCGCCGCGTCCGGCCTGGTGACCCGCTTCGGTGGAGCCACCAGGCGCATCTCCTCGGCCGCGGTGGCCAGCACCTCGGCACCGACACCGCAGAAGCGGTTGCCGTCGTCGAACACCACCAACCGGCCGGTGCGCTCCACCGACGCGGCCAGGCCCGCCCAGTCGAACGGGTGCAGCGAGCGCGGGTCGAACACCTCCACCGACACCTCGTCGGCGATCTCCTCGGCGACCGTGAGCGCCTCGTGCACCAGGTGGCCGACGGCGAGCACGGTCACGTCCGTACCCGGGCGGCAGACCCGCCCCACGCCCAGCGGGATCGGCGCGAGGTCGGCGTACGCCACGTCCTCGCGCAGGGTCAGCGCGGGCATCGGGCAGAAGACCACCACCGGGTCGTCGTCGCGGATCGCGGTGCGGAGGAGGCCGTACGCGTCGGTGGCGGTCGCCGGGATCACCGTCTTGACGCCGAGGTGGGCGAAGACGCCGTACGGCTGGTCGGAGTGCTGCGCGCCCCACCCCGGCCGCCATCCGGTGCCGGGCAGCAGGTAGGTCACCGGGACGCGCACCTGGCCGCCGCTCATCAGCCGGAACTTGTTGGCCTGGTTGGCGATCTGCTCCAGCACCAGCAGCAGCAGGAAGGGGATCTGGTACTCCACCACGGGTCGCTTGCCGGCCATCGCCGCGCCGGTGGCGAAGTTGGTGAAGCCCTGCTCGGACAGGGGCGTCTCGAGCAACCGGTCGGGGAAGCGGTCGGCAAGCCCGGTGGTGACGTTGTTGAGCGCGAACTTGACGTCTTCGCCGAGCACGAAGACGTCGGGGTCGCCCTCCATCTCGTCGGTGAGCGCCCGGTTGAGCGCCTTGGCGTACGACAGCTTAGGCATGCGAGACTCCCGCGCGGACCCGTACCGAAGTGGCGTAGAGGTGGTCGAAGGCGTCCGCCGGGTCGGGGCGCGGGCTCTCCAGCGCGAAGCGCACCGCCGCGTCGAGCACCTCCTCGACCTCGGCGTCGATGGCGTCGCGCGCCCGCGGCGGCACGCGCGCGGCCTGGATGGCGAGCGGGTCGCGCTCGCGCCACCGGGCCACCTCGGCCTCGTCGCGGTAGGCCAGCCGCATCCGCCGTTCGAAGGTGTGGTGCCCCTCGTACCGGTAGGTGAGAAACTCCACCAGCGACGGCCCGCCACCGCCTCGGGCCCGCTCCACCGCGGCGGACATCGCGTCGTGGACGACCTCCGGGTCCTGACCGTCCACCGTGGACCCTGGGATGCCGAACGCGGCGGCCCGCCCCACCACCGAACCGGCGATGGCGGCGCCGGCCGGGAGGGTCGTGGCGTAGCCGTTGTTCTCGCAGACGAAGACCACCGGCACGCGCCACAGGGAGGCGAGGTTGAACGACTCCAGCAGCGCCCCCTGGGTCACCGCCCCGTCGCCGAAGACGCTGACCGCGACCCGGTCGCCGTCACGGGCCAGCGCCCAGCCGAGGCCGGTGGCGATCGCCGCGCCGTGCCCGACGGTGCCGCTCGCGCCCCAGATGCCGGCGGACAGGTCGCAGGGGTGGAACGAGCCGGCCCGCCCCTGGTCGATGCCGCCGACCCTGCCGGTCAGCTCGGCGAGGAAGCGGCCGGGGTCGCTGCCCCGGGCCAGGAAGTGTCCGTGGCCGCGGTGGTTGCTCAGCAGCGCGTCGTCGGGGCGCAGCGCGGCGCACACGCCGGCCGCGACCCCCTCCTGGCCGATGCAGGGATGGATGCCGCTGCCGATGTCGCCGGAGCGGACCAGGTCGACGCACCGCTCCTCGAAGCGACGGATCAGCCGGATCGTGCGATACAGGGCCTCCGCAGCCACACGCTGTGCTTTCCACGCTCCGTCGCTCGGCGCTCGTCCGCCATCGGGGCCAAGGCCCGTAGCCTCGCGACTCCCGCGCCCTACCTCCCACGCTCCGTCGCTCGGCGCTCGTCCACCATCGTGGCCAAGGCCCGTAGCCTCGCGACTCCCGCGCCCTACCTCCCACGCTCCGTCGCTCGGCGCTCGTCCGCCATCGTGGCCAAGGCCCGTAGCCTCGCGACTCCCGCTCACCATCTCTCCTATCCGGCCTTGATGGCGGCCAGGATGCCGTCCCAGAAGGCGTACCGGGCGGCGAGCGCGTGGTTGACCGTCTCGGCCGCCTCGTGCCACTTCGCCTCGTCTTCGCCGCACAGGTCGGTGACCATCCGCATGGCCATCGGCGTGTGCTCCTCGCCGTCGACCTCGATGTGCCGCTCCAGGTAGTCGACGAAGGTGTCCAGCCGCGCGCCGCGCTCCTTGACCGCCACCACCTGCGTGAACATGTCCGGGATCAGGTCTTCGCGGCCGAACGCGAACGCGGCCGCCTGGCAGTGCACCGGCGCGTCGTCGACGAAGCCCCACGTCGCCCGTACGAAGTCGGCCGCCGGGGCCGGCACGCGGGCGCGGTCCAGGGCCGCCTTCACGTGTACGCCGGAGCGGACCAGGTCGATGAACGTGCCCACCACCGACGTGTCCGCGCCGGACTCCGCCATGCCCTCGACGTACAGCTCGAAGTGGCTGATGAACCCGCCACGCAGCTCGTCGCTCTCCTCGACCAGCACGATGTCGTTGATGAGCCGGCGGCTGCCGGGCGGACCGGTGGGGACCCACGGCACGCGTACGCAGGTGAGGCTGCGCTGGAGCGACTTGAGCAGCGACATGAAGTCCCACACCGCGAAGACGTGGTGCTCCATGAACGTGACGATCGCCGCCCGCGTGTCGAGGTTGGCGTAGAGCGGATGGGTGACGACCCGGTTGCGGGCCTCGTCGACCGCCTCCTCCAGCCGCGTGATGCCGGGGTGCGTCTGACCCCAGTCGTACCGGGACATGCTGACCTCCCTAACGGTGTGACTGCCAGAGCACAGGGCAGAAATCGGGGTCGCTGTAGTCGGGCGTGCCCTCCGGGGTCCGGCGCACGAAGTGGTCGTGGTTGTAGCGCACCGGCGTGCCGTCGGAGAGCCCGTACTCGCGGTAGCGGTTCTCCCCGTCCTGAAGGTGGAGCGAGATGGCGCGGCGCGGGCGGCCGGAGCGGTTGGCGCCGCTGCCGTGGTACGTGCGGCAGTGGTGGAAGCTCATGTGCCCCTTCGGGATCACCATCGGCACCGGGCGCATCTCGGCGCCGTTGTGCCGGGCGTTGTCGCGTACGAGCTGGTCGAGTTCCGCCGGGTCGCGGTGGGCGAAGTGCCGCGTGGTGCTGTCGCCGCCGCCGATCTCCGTCCACCGGTGGCTGCCGTCGACCATCGTGATGGTGCCCATCTCCTCGTCGCAGTCGTGAAACGGGATGAAGGCGGTGAGCATCCGGTCGGAGGTGCAGGTCTGCCAGTAGTGCAGGTCGAAGTGCCAGGGCACCAGGTTGGTGGGCTCCTCCGGGCGCGGCGGCTTGTAGATGAGCGTGGACTGGAAGAGGCGGATCTCGGCGGCCCGGGCCAGCCGGGCGGCGACCGCGCCGATGACCGGCTTGCGGAGGATGGTGCCGATGGTGTCGCTCTCGTAGTGGATGTAGTCGTTGTGCCGCTGCACCGGGCCGTGTGACGGCTCCCAGTAGGCCAGTGTGGACGGTCGCTTGCCGAGCCGCCGCGTGCGCGCGCCGGCGTAGAACGCGTCGCTCGCCGCGGCCAGCACGTCGACCTCGGCGTCGGTGAGCAGCTTCTTGGACAGGTACCAGCCGTGCTCCTCGTACGACCGTACGTCGGCCTCGGACGGCAGCAGGTCCTCCTCCACGGGGATCGTGGCAGTCATGTTCAGTCGGTCCTCTCCGGACGGTCAGGCCCGCGCGTCGGCGGCGGCCCGTGCCCGTTCCTTGGCCTCGTAAAGGGCCTTGATGTTGTTGCTCCCGAAGGTGAGCGCCCCGTGCCGCTCGATCAGCTCGAAGAAGAACGTGCGCCGCTCCACCGCGGACTCGGTGAAGATCTGGAACATCTCGCCCCAGTGGTCGCGGTCGACCAGGATGTTGCCGGCGCGCAGCGCGGCGACGGAGAGGCTGACCTCGCCGAGCCGCCGCTCGATGGCGTCGTAGTAGCTGTCCGGCGTGCGGAGGAAGCGCACGCCCCGGGCGCCGAGCGTGGCGACCGCGCCGGCGATGTCGCGCGTGCTCAGCGCGAGGTGCTGCACGCCGGCGCCGGCGTTGGCGCGCAGGAAGTCGTCGAGCTGCCCCGGGCTCAGCGCCGGGTCGGGCGCCACGATGGTGAACGTGACCTCGCCCGTGGCGTTCTGCACCACCTTGGAGTCCATCGCCTGGTCGCCGACCTCGACCCGCTCCTCGAAGATCTCCTTGAACCCGAAGACCTCGGCGTAGAAGCGGACCGTCTCCTCCAGCGTGCCGCCGGGCACGCAGAGGGCGGCGTGGTCGATCACCTCCAGCAGGTCGGCACCGGACTCCGGCGCCGCCAGCGGCTCGACGCCGCCGGGCAGGAACGCGTCGCCGCGCCGCTCGACCAGCCGGTGGGCCAGCGCGCCCGGGCCGGCGACCTCGGCGGTCACGACCTGCTCGCCGCCGCCGCCCCACACGCGCGGCGCGGCGAGCGGGTCGGCGCCCCGGGCCACGGCCTCGGCGTACGCGCCGGCCGCGTCGGTGACCCGCAGGGCGATCCGGGCCAGGCCGTCGCCGTGCCGGCGCACGTGGGCGGCGACCGGATGCTCCGGGTCGGTGGCGGAGGTGACCAGCAGCCGGATGCCGCCCTGGCCGAGCAGCAGCGAACGCTGGCCGGGCAGCCCGGCGCCGCTCGCACCGAGCCGGCCGAAGCCGTACGCCGCGCATAGCTGGCCGGCCGTCCGCTCCGCGTCGGCGCTGTAGAACTCGACGTGGTCGACCGTCGTCACATCCATCAAGGACCTCCGGGGTGGGCGAGCGCGAGGCTGACGTTGTGCCCGCCGAACGCGAACGAGTTGGAGAGCGCGACGCCGGTGGCCGCGTCACGGGGTGCCTTCCGGACGTGGTCGAGGTCGCACTCGGGATCGGGGTCGTCGAGGTTGTGCGTCGGGGGGAGCACACCGCGGCGCAGCGCGAGGGCGGTCGCCGCGGCCTCCACCGCGCCGGCGGCGGCGAGCAGGTGGCCGGTGACCCCCTTGACCGAGCTGACCGCCGGTGTGTGCGGGCCGAAGACCGCCCGGATGGCGAGCGCCTCGGCGGCGTCGCCGAGCTTGGTGCCGGTGCCGTGCGCGTTGACGTAGCCGACGTCGTCCGGTGCCAGGCCCGCGTCGGCCAGAGCCAGCCGCATCGCGGCCTCGGCTCCGGTGCCGTCGGCGCGCGGGGCGGTCGGATGGTGGGCGTCGGTGGCCACGCCCCAGCCGGCGACCTCGGCGTACGGAGGGCGGCCGCGGGCGGCGGCGTGCCCGGCCCGCTCCACGACCAGCACGCCCGCGCCCTCGCCGAGCACGAAGCCGTTGCGCCGCCGGTCGAAGGGGCGGCTCGCCTCGGCCGGGTCGGCCCAGCCGCCGGCCAGCGCCCGCGAGTTGCGAAACGTCGTGGCCGCCGTGGGCAGCAGCGGCGCCTCGGCACCACCGCAGACCACCACGTCGGCCAGGCCGTCGCGGACCAGCCGCAGCGCCTCGGCGACCGCGTACGCCCCGGAGGCGCAGGCGGTGGAGATGGTCGAGCTGTAGCCGCGTACGCCGTGCCGGATGGCGATCCGGGCGGTGGCCATGTTGGGCAGCATCCCGGCGAGCAGGTACGGGCTCACCGCCGTGCGGCCGGTCTCGTGCCGGGCCAGCGCCTCCGCCTCGAACATGCCGAGCCCGCCGAAGGCGTTGGCCAGCACGACGGCCGTACGGGCCGGGTCGGCGTCGCGCCCGACCTCGATGCCGGCGTCGGCCAGGGCGGCGTCGGCGGCGGCCATGGCGAGCACCACGAACCGGTCGACCCGGCGCGCCTCGGCGGGCGGGAGCACGGTCACCGGGTCGACGTCGGGCGCGATGCCGGCCGCGTCGAGGATCCCGGCGAGCGGGTGGGCGTCCACCGGGCGGCGCAGCCCGGACCGGCCCGCGCACACCGCGTCGAAGAACCCGGCGGCGTCCGCGCCGAGCGGGGTGAGCAGCCCGATCCCGGTGACCACCGCTCGGTGCCGGGCGCGGGAGCTCACGGTGCCACCTGGTTCGTTCGCTCGTGCGGCGCCGAAGGCGACGTCTTCCCTCGCGGCCCCGAAACCCCGACTTCGTCGGCGGGACCGCTCAGTCCAGACGCCGCCGCGCCAACTCGCTCACTCACGGTGCCACCTGGTTCGTTCGCTCGTGCGGCGCCGAAGGCGACGTCTTCCCTCGCCGCCCCGAAACCCCGACTTCGTCGGCGGGACCGCTCAGTCCAGACGCCGCCGCGCCAACTCGCTCACTCACGGTGCCGCACCGTCCAATGTGGCCGCGCGGGCCGCGACGTCGGCGGCGAACTCGCCGAGCGTCATGATGGCCAGGCGTTCCATGTCCTCCTCGCCGAACTTCACGCCGTACGCGTCCTCGACGCGCAGCGCCAGTTCGGCGACCGCGAGCGAGTCGAGGTCGACGCCGGCCGGACCGAAGACCGTTTCCCGGTCGGCTCCATCGACGTCGAAGTTCATCTGGCGCAGCGCCTCGACAGTGAACGCGACAACATCGGCAGACATCGGCGGCGCTCCTTTCACACAGAGGGTGATGGCGGTACGGGTACGGCCGGCCGCAGCGGCGGGGCGGCCGGCCGGGCCGCCTCGCGCAGGGCCGGGACACTGCGGACGAGCTTTCCGGTGGCGGTGCGGGGCAGCCTCGGCACGAGCGTGAGCCGGCGCGGCCGCTTGTAGCCGGCCAGCCGCTCGGCCAGCGCCTCCTTGAGCGCGGGCAGCCCGCCGGCGCCGCGCTCGTGCACCACGAACGCCTCGATCGCGCCATCCCACGCGACCACCACCTCGACCACGCCGGGCAGCTCGGCCAGCGCCTGCTCCACCTCGGTCAGGTCGACCTTGAGCCCGCCGACCGAGACCTGGGAGTCGAGCCGCCCGCGCACGGTCAGCAGCCCGCTGTCCGGGTCGACCTCGCCGGCGTCGCGCGTGTGCAGCCAGCCGCCGACCCAGCGGGTCGGGTCGCTGAGCCCCACGTACGGGCTGTCCTGCGCGGCCAGCAGCAGCTCACCGCCCTCGGCGCGCACCGCCATGCCGGGCGCGGGCGCCAGCGCCGGCCGGTGCCGCCCGAACAGGTCGGTCGCGATCACGCCGGCCTCGGTCATCCCGTACATGTTTCCGAGGGGGACGGACCAGCGGCCGGCGAACGCCTCCCGCACCGCGGGGCGGACCAGCTCGCCGCCGACCGTCATCCGCTTGAGCTGGGGCAGGTGGCGGGCGCGGTCGGCGGCGGCGAGGAAGTCGATGTGGAACGGCACGCCGAGCACGGTGGCCGGCTCGGGGCCGGAGTCGATCGCGTCCAGGACCGCGTCGGTGGACAGGAACCGCGGCACGGTGATCCGCGTGCCGGTGTGCAGGCCGTAGAGCAGGCCGCCGACCAGGCCGAGCACGTGCACCATCGAGGCCAGCAGCACGATCCGCTCGCCCGGCGCGGGCACGCCGTCGATCAGCCGGTAGCGCTCGACCTCGGCGACCAGGCTGCTGGCCGTGCGACCGATCACCTTGGACGGTCCGGTGGAGCCGGAGCTGAGCTGGAGCAGCGCGTGCGGCGTCCGCGCCGGGCGGCCCGGGTGCGGCGCCACCACCGGCGCACCGTCCGACGTGGACACCACCAGCTGCGGGGCGACCCGGGCCAGCGCCGCGTCGACCTCGTGCCGGGTGAGGCGGTGGTCGAGGAGCGCCACCTGCGCGCCCAGGGTCCAGGCGGCGAGCAGACTCTCCACGTACTCGATGCCAGGTGGCAGGTGGAGCGCGACGCTGCTCCCCGCGCGCAGGCCCGCCGTGCGGAGGTCGGTGGCCCTTGCCGCGACGCGGCGGCGGAGCGCGCGGCGGGTGAGCGGCTCGCCGAGCCGGAGGCACTCCTCCTCGTCGCGCCCGGCGAGCAGATAGTCGCCCACCCATTCGGTGTCGAATGGGTCGACCGCGATGCCGGCCGGCGCGCCAGGAAACACAATTGCCCCCAAGGAATGGAATCAGCCGCGATTTACCGAGCTTCTTTCGCGGCGACCGGGGCGAACCGTAACAGCGCCTTTCCACACGGTCAACCATGCCGAAAGGCCGCCCGGCGGCGACTCTTCGCGGTCGCCTGCCTAAGCGGCCTCCCAGCACAATCACCCAAGCTGCGAAAACCTGGCCGACATCGTCGGCGGCCTGCTAACTGTTCGTATCAGTGATCCATTCCCGAGGCGACCACTACACAACCGCGAGAGGGGGTCTTCCCGATTTCTAGCGTTTGTCGACGTGGCCGCGAGACGGCGTTTGACGGGTCGACACCACTCACCGGACGGTGATCTGGTCGAGCAGTTGGGCGAGCCCGTCGGTGCGAGGCGCGACGTCGAGTGCGGGGTCGTCGCTGAGGATGGCCTGCTGTAGCAGGTGCAGCCGCTTCGACGGCTCCAGCCCAAGCTCCTCGGTCATGGTGGTGCGCAGTTGCTGGAAGACGCGCAGTGCCTCCTGCCGCCGGCCGCTGCGGTGCAGCGCGACCATGAACTGGGCGTGCAGGTTTTCGTGCAGGCGGTGCTCCGCCATCATCCCGGCCAGGTCGGAGAGCACCTCCTGGTGGCGGCCCAGCCGAAGGCGCGCCTCGATCCCCTGCTCGACGGTGGTGAGCCGGGACTCTTCGAGCCGCTTGACCTGCGGTTGCAGGAGTGGCCCGGCGCGCACGTCGGTGAGTGCCGGACCGCGCCACAGCGCCTGGGCCTGGGTCAGCCGCTCGGCCGCGAGTGCGTTCTGGCCGGCGGCGAGCGCCTGGCGGCCCTCGCTGGAGAGCCGCTCGTAGCGCGCCAGGTCGAAGTCGTCGGAGATGCTGCGGAAGAGGTATCCGCCGGGGGTCGTGAAGAGGACGCTCTTGGCGACCTCGGACGCGGGCATCGCCAGGGCGGCGCTGAACAGCTTGCGCAGGTGCAGCACGTACGTCTGGAGAGTGGTCAGGGCGCTGGCCGGGGGCTCGTGACCCCACAGCTCCTGGATCAGGGCGGTAACCGGCACGGTCTGGTTGGCCTGCAACAGAAGCAGCGCCAGCACGGAGCGCGGCTTCGGTGCGGTAGGAGTGGCAGAAGAGTCACCACAAGTGAGCATCAATGGTCCTAGGACCCGTATTTCCAGATCCCTTCCCATCACATAAGACATTGACGTGGACCTCCGGGAGAAACATGCACGCGCTTGGGGTGGTCAGCAATCTACCCGAGCGCGGGCCTGTTTCTGCCAGAGCAGCGACCCCTCCATCCCGGAGAGTGGGCGGTATTGTTTGCTGATCGAGGGACTTGTGCCTAACCCGGCAGTGACGGGCATCGATCGCGAATACCAGAGCGCCGTAGATATCCGGATTTAGCCTTCGATCACCAGTGATGAAGGTCTATGGGCTGTCATCGACGGGCGCCGAAATATGGGACGTCTCCAGAAGAAACGGCCCAGGGGCGGGGATGACGCCCGGCGTCACGACGTGGCGGCGCCCGCGAGGTGGCGCTGGCGCATCAGGAACTTGCGCACCTTGCCGGTCGGGCCGACCACGACATCCTCGTCCGGCACCGCCACGACCCGGCGCAGCGTGGCCGCGACCGCCGGGCCGAGCGCCTCGCGCACCGGGCCGGAGCGGTCCGCGTCCGGGTCGGCACCGGCGTCCAGCATCAGCAGCACGTCGGTCACGACCCGCCCGTCCTCGCGCCCGGCCACGATCGTGCAGTCGCGCACGCCGGGGCAGCGCACCAGGATCCGCTCCTCGCAGAGCGCGGTGTAGAGCCACTGCCCGCCGCCGAGGTCGACCGCGTCGACGGCCCGGTCGACGTGGTAGTAGTAGCCCTCCGCGTCCCGGTACATCAGGTCACCGGTCAGGTAGTAGCCGCCGAAGCGCGTGCGGTAGGTGGTGACCGAGTCGTTCCAGTAGCCGGGCGCGAGCGTGGGCGACTTCAACCCCACGTGCCCGACCGCGCCCACCGGCACCTCCGTGCCGGTCTCCAGGTCGAGCAGGACCACTTCGGCGAACGGGTAAGGCCGCCCGACACAGCGGCCGTAGCGCTCGCTGTCGAAGGTGTGCGTGATGTGGAACGCCGAGTGCCCCATCTCGGTCGAGCCGATGCCGTCGATGAACCGCGAGCCGGGCACGGTGAGCGGGCCGTCCGGCGTGAACCGCTGGTGGCTGCCGACCGCGACCAGCCGCCGGATGTGCGCCTCGTGCGCGGAGTCGCCGGTGTTGAACCACACCTTCACCGAGTCGAGGTCGCGGGCGGCCAGGTCGTGGCGGGCCAGCTCGGCCCAGGTCACCGCGAAGCCGAACACGCCGGTCGGGCGCCACCGCTCGATCGCGTCGAGCACCGCCGCGCCGCTGGTCGCGAACTCGCCACCCTGGGCGGACAGGTACAGCAGCTCGTACCGGTTGCAGAGCGCCTGGTTGACCGTGATGATGCCGGCGGCGTGCGCGGCCGGCAGCACCGAGAGCTCGCGTACGGCGCCGCTGGGGCGCGGCTCGACCAGGCGTACGCGGCGGATCGCGGCGAAGAGGCTGGCGTGCGAGTGCACGACCGCCGCCGGTACCCGCGTGGTGCCGGAGGAGTGCGTGATCGCCACCGGGTCGTCGGCGTGGTGGCGGTAGTACGGCGGCGCCTGGGCCGGGTCGCCGGCGCCGGTGTCGGCGGCGTCGATGGTGCTGTGGCCGGCCAGCGCGGGCCGGTGCGCCTCGTCCACGATGACGTGTTCGGCCCGCAGGCGGCCCACGAATCCGGCCGCGATGTCACCGGGCATGTTGCCGTTCATCAGCGCGGGGATCGCGCCGATGCGGGCCAGCGCGAAGAAGTTGAGGAACACGTCGGCGGCCGAGGTGACGTGGACGGCCACCGGGTCACGTGGGCGGACCCCGTGCGCGTGCAGCCAGGCGGCCCGGGCGGCGACCCGCTGCTCCAGCGCGCCGAGGGTCAGCGGCTCGTACGCCGGCCGCCCGTCGACCGGCGTGTCGAACGTGATGCCCGGCCCGTCGGGGTCGGCACCGTGCTCGCGCAGCTTGGGCAGGACGTTGGCCGCGCCCAGCTCCGGGTCGGCGACGAGGGCGGCGCGGATGTTCTTCATTTGGTCCCCTTTGGACGGCGGCGTCCGCGGGGCGGCGCCGGGCTCAGCGGGCTCAACGGATGGTGCGGGCTCGGCGAAATCGCGGCGGCTCGGCGGGAAGGCGGCGGATCAGCGGGAAGGGGCGGGAGGGGCGGGCTCAGCGGATGGTGCGGGTGAACAGCCTGGTCGACCAGGCGATGGTGATCGCCGCCAGCACCGTGACGCCGGCCAGCCCCTGCCAGATCGAGGTGTCGCCGATCCGCCCCTCGAAGAGGGCGCGCATGCCGTTGGTGACCCAGTAGAACGGGTTCCAGCCGGCGATCGCCTGGATCCACGCGGGCGCCAGCGCCACCGGCAGCAGCACGCCGGCGAGGAGCGCGACCGGCTGCGCCACGGTGTTCATCACCGGGCCCAGCGCGCCCTCCTTGCGCACCAGGAGCGTCACCGCGTACGAGACCGAGGTGGTCATCAGCGCGATCACGCACAGCAGCAGGTAGGCCAGCAGCAGGTCGAGCACGCCGACGGAGAGCCCGAACGGCACCGCTATGGCCGTGATGATCAGCGCCTGCACCAGCAGCGAGGCGACGTCGCGCAGGGCCCGGCCCAGCAGCAGCGCGGACCGGCTCACCGGCGTCACGCGGGCCCGCTCGATGACGCCGGCACGCAGCTCGGCAAGCAGCCCGAAACCGGTGAACAGACCGCCGTACAGGCACATCACGACGAGCAGGCCGGGCACGTAGACCCGGTAGGCGTCGCCGTAGCTGTCGGCGCCCATCGAGGCCAGCGCCGGCTTGAGCATCGGCGCGAAGAGCACCAGGTAGGTGACCGGCTGGGCGAGCCCGAAGAAGAGCCAGGTCCGGCTGCGCAACATCAGGGTCATCTGCTGCTGGAAGACCAGCCACGTGTCGCGGGCGAGTTTCACGGATGGGACGGTATGGCCTTTCCTTCGGCCGCAACAAGCGCCTTGAGCGGGAGTCAAGCCCGCCTCCGCGCTCGACTCGACCGGGAGTCAAGGCGCGTCTACTTAGACTCCTGTCGATGATGACGCATCGGGTTCCGGTCCGGTTCGAGGGCAGCGGCAGCGGTGTCGAGGAGCTGTCGTGGGGCCAGCGCGAGCTGTGGGAGGCGATGCGTCGCCAGTCCACCTGGATGCCCATGGGATACGCGCTTCCGGTGGCCCCAGGCACCACAGTGGACGACGCGGTGGCCCAGCTGCGCTTCATGATGGGGCGCTACCAGTCGATGCGCACTCGCGTGCGGCGCGACCCCGACGGCCGCGACCGCCAGGTGGTCACCTCCTCCGGGCAGACATGGCTGGAGGTGGTCGACGCCGGCGATGCCGACGACCCGGGCGAGGTGGCGGAAGCGGTGCGGCAGCGGTTCTGCGCCGCCGACCACGACTTCGCCCGCGACTGGCCGGTGCGGATGGCCGTCGTCCGCCATCACGGTGTCCCGACCCACCAGGTGGTCGTCCTCAGCCACCTGGTGACCGACGGCTTCGGCGCGCTCGTCATCCTGCGCGAGATCGAAGACCGCGACCTCGTCGCCGGCCGCCGGCCCGCGCCGCCGGTCACCGCGCTGGACCCGATGGGACAGGCCCGTTGGCAGGGGTCGCCGGCCGGGCAGCGCGAGCTCGCCGCCGTGCTGCGCCGGTGGGAGGCACTGCTGCGCCGGATCCCCGCCCGCCGCTTCCCCCGCTCCACCGACCCGCGCGAGCCGCGGCACTGGCAGGTCGGGCTCGACTCCCCCGCCACGCTCCTGGCCGTCCGCGCGATCCGGGCACGCACCACAGTGGACACCTCCACGATCCTGCTCGCGCTCTTCGTGGTCTCGGCCGAGCGGGGCGAGGAGATCGACCTGTCCTGCTTCTTCAACGACCGCCGGCTGGTGACCCGCGACCTCACCGAGGCCCCGCCCGACGACCCGGCCGAGATCGAGGCGGCGCTGGAACGCGGCCGGCTGCGCTGGAACGCGCAGGACAACCCGATCGAGCGGCTGTTCGCCACGATCAACGACGAGGCCGACACGCTCGACTACGAACTCTTCGCCGACTCCCACCACATCGCCCCCGCCGACCTGGAGGCGTGCATCCGCGGGATGGAGGCGCTGGCGGTGGAGGCGGCGATCGACCCGACCGCACGGGTCTTCCGGAAGGTGGCGGCATGGCGCGGATAACGGTGCCCTTCAAGGCCGATCCCCCCGACGGCGAGGCGATCGCCGACCTCGCCTGGGGCCAGCGCGAGATCTGGACCGCGATGGTGCGGCAGGAGTCGTGGCTGCCCATCGGATACGCCCGCGCGGTCCCGCCGGGCACCACGGTGGAGGATCTGGCGGAGCAGGTGAGCTTCCTCATGAGCCGCTACCCCACGCTGCGCACCACATTGCGGCACGAGCCGGACGGGCGCACCCGCCAGGTCGTCGCCGCCACCGGCGAGATCGACGTCGACGTCGTCGACGCGGCCGACGGCGAAGACCCGGCACAGGTCGCCGACCAGGTGCGGCAACGCTACTGGGACGGCGAATACGACCTGATCCACGGCTGGCCGGCCTGGATCGCGATCGTCCGCCACCGGGGCGCCCCGACCCACCTGGTCGTCGTCATGTCCCACCTGGTGCTCGACGCGTTCGGCGGGATCGTGATGCTGGAGGAGATCGCCGCCTTCACCGCCGGCACACCGCTCCCGCCCACCGCCATGCCCCCCGTGGAGCAGGTGCGCTGGCAGTCCTCCCCGGCCGGCGCCCGGCAGAACGCGGCGGCGCTGCGCCACTGGGAGAAGATGCTCGGCACGGTCCCGTTCCGGCGCTTCCCGCACCGCCACGAGCCGCGCAGCCCGCGCCACTGGGAGGGGCAGTTTCGCTCGCCCGCCGCACACCTCGCACTGCGCGCCCTCGCCGAACGCACCAAAGTGGACGCCTCGCCGCTGCTGCTCGCCACGTTCGCCATCTCGATGGCCCGGATCACCGGCATCAACCCGGTCGTGGTCCAGGTCGTCGTCAACAACCGCTTCCGGCCCGGCCTCGCCCGCTCGATGAGCCCGCTCAGCCAGACCGGCATCTGCGCGCTCGACCTCGCCGGCCGCACCATCGACGACGCCGTACGGCTCACCGCCCGGCAGGCGATCGCGGCGTACAAGCACGCCTACTACCAGCCGTCCGATGTAGACGACCTCGTGGCGCGGCTCGCCGCCGAGCGGGGCGAGGAGCTCGACCTCGCCTGCTTCTTCAACGACCGCCGCATCGAGGCGCGCGGCCGCGAAGCCGGGCCACCGCCCACACCGGAGCAGCTGCGCGCCGCCCTGCCGCGCAGCACGTTCACCTGGACCCGGCGGCGCGACACCTCCTTCGAGCGGCTGTTCGTACACATCGAGGACGTGCCGGACACGATGGCCGTCACCATCGCCGGCGACACGCACCACATCTCCCCAGAGGAGATGGAGGCATGCGTCCGCGGGATGGAGGCGGTCGCGGTGCGGGCCGCCCTCGACCCGGCCGCGACGACAGAGGTGTAGGCGATGACATCGCTGGAGGCGGTGGCCACCTACCTGCCGGAGCACCGCGTGCCCATCGAGGAACTGGCCGGCGAACTCGACCTCACCCCGATGCAGGTACGCCTGTTCCGCCGCTTCCACAAGCTCGCCGACGTGTGCCGCGCGCCCGGCACCACGCCCATCGACCTTCTCCTGGCCGCGGTGTCCAAGCTGGACGACCTGCCGGCCGTGCGGCACCGCGTGCGTTACGTGCTGTGGGCGCGCACCTTCCCGGTCGTCGTGCCGTACCCGCTCAACCCCCTCGACGCCATGTGCCGGCTGCTCGGGCTCGACCACGCGGTCGCGTTCACCGTCACGCACCACGCCTGCGCCACCGGCCTGCTCGCGGTCGACGTGGCCGGGCGGCTGCTCGCCCACGCCCAACCCGACGCGCTCGCGCTCGTGGTCGCCGGCGAGAAGGCGTTCACCCACGACGCGCGGGTCGTCCCGGAGACCTCGGTCTTCGGCGAGGGCGCCTCGGCCTGCCTGGTGCGGCACGAGGGCCCCCGCGACCGGCTGCTGGCGTACGCGGCCAACCAGCGCGGCGACTTCGACGACGAGATCACCACCGACATCACCCGGTTTCAGGACGAATACCAGGCGTCGCTGATGGCGACCATCCAGGCGGCGGTAGACCGGGCCGGGCTCACGCTCGACGACATCGACCTGGTGCTGCCGCACAACGTCAACATCGTCGCCTGGCAGCGCCTGTGCCGCCGGCTCGGCTATCCGGTCGGCCGGGTACTGCTGGAAAACGTACCGCTCACCGCGCACGTCTTCTGCGCCGACGCGTTCGTCAACTACCAGACCGCCCGCGCGCGAGGGCTGCTGCGGCCCGGTGACCGGTACCTGGTCGCCGCGGCCGGGGCGGGGCGGGGGGCGACGTTCTCGGCGATGGTCTTCGAGCACTGATGGGGTGATACCACTATGGAGCAGCTCGACATCGACCTGCGACCGCAGGTCGTGCAGAGCATCCGCACGCTGCTGCCGCGGGTGCTGCGCAAGGAGATGCCCGATCCGACCGAGCAGAGTCGGCTCATGGAGGACCTCGGCATGAGCTCCTCCAGCACGCTGGAGCTGATGCTGGAGCTGGAGGAGGATCTCGCCCTCCAGATCGACGTCGAAGACATCGACCGCGACGACTTCGCGACGGTGGGCACACTGGCCGACTTCGTCGTGCGCCACCTGATACCGGCGGAGTGAACCATGCTGTGGCTGGCGCGGGCCGCCCGCCGGGTCTTCGACGAGCCGGCGGCGCGCACCGCACACCCCGGGCACGAGCCGCACTACGCCGGCTACCTCGCCGACCTCGTGGGGCCGTACGGGCTCACGCCCCGCCCGCCCGCCGGCGGCCAGTCGTACGGCGAGATGGCCGCCGCGCTGATCGCCGACATCGTGCGCCCGGACGAGCCGGTCGACCTGCTGGTGCTGGCGTTCGCGGTGCCGGACGTACGCCCCGGGCGGGCGACCGCCACCTACCTGAGCCACGTGTGCCCGGGCGGGCCGCTCGCCTTCGCGGTCTGCGACCAGGGCGTGGCGGCGGGCTTCACGGCGCTCCAGATCGCACAGTCCTATCCGGACCTGCGGCGTGCGCTCGTCATCGTGGTCGAGCAGGCCACCCTCCACTACGACCTGCCGGCCCCCGCTCCCCTGCCGGCCCGGCACGCCGGCGTGGCACTGCTGTGCGGCGACTCAGGCGTCGCGCGGGTCGGGCCGGTGCGCTGCGCGCGAAACGGGGCGCTCCCGGCCGGCACGCTGGATCCGCCGGCCGGGCAGCCGTACACCGGCGTGTGGTGGGCGCTCGCCGGCGAGCTCGCCGACCCCGCGCCGCGCCGCGTCGTCGTCGCCGACCGCGACCCGGTGCTCGGCTACACATGCAGCTCCACAGTGGACTTCATTGGGCTGGAACGGGACGGGGGTGGCGGCGGTGTCCGAGTGGGACTGGGGGCGGCCTGAGGAGCTGTCCGCGCGGATGGACGCGTTCCTCATCGACGGGGCGATCTGCGACAAGCTGGAGGAGGTCGGCGATCCCCCGTTCGACGCCTCGTTCCTGCGGGGTCTTGGCCTGACCGGCGTGGAGTTCGCGGCCTGGAAGAGCCGTCACCCCGCGGCGCTCGCCTCCGACGTCGTGCCGCTGCGCACCGCCGACTCGACCGCCGCTCCCGGCCGCGTCTACCGGGTCGACGGCGAGGCGTACTTCGCGGCGCTCGACATCACCACCACGCTCCCCTTCGCCGACGGGAGCGTCGACTGGGTCTACGCCGAGCACCTCATCGAGCACGTCTCGCTCGGCGCCGGCATCGCCTGGCTCGCCGAGGTGCGGCGGATCCTCGCGCCCGGCGGGCTGCTCCGCGTCACCACGCCCGACCTGGCGACCTATGTGGAGGGTTACCGCGCCGGCGAGGCGTTCTTCGCCCGGCACCGCAAGCGCATGCGGGCCGCCGGCCTCGGTCCGCCGATGCCGGCGCGGCGGGCGTTCATGTTCAACCAGATGTTCTACCTGTACGGCCACCGCTGGATCTACGACCTCGACGAGCTCCGTCACGCCCTCGAAGCGGCCGGCTTCGACCCGGCGGCGGTGCGGCGGTGCGCGTTCCGGGAGGGGGTACGGCCCGACGTCGCCGACCTCGACCGCGTGCTGCGCAACGACGAGAGCCTGTACGTGGAGGTGACCGCGCCGGCCTGACCGGTGCTCAGGGCGGCGTGGCCCCTTCGGTGGCGGTGTGCCTCGCCGCGCCCGCGTCCTCCCCGCGGTTTCGGTGTAGAACGGGCTCATGAGCTATCCACCGATCCTGTACACGGGCGAGGGCGGCGAGATCACCGCCACCTACCGCCCGGACGGCCACGAGCCCGAGTTGACCTATCCGAAAACCGGCAACACCGTGCACTACCTGGCGACGAACGCGTCCACGGCCGGGCAGTTCGGCCTGTACCGCTGGGAGATGGGCCCCGAGCCCAGCGGCCCCGACCCGCACTTCCACCGGTCGATCTCCGAGTCGTTCTACGTCCTCACCGGCACGATCCGCATCTACGACGGCACCAGGTGGATCGACTGCACGCCGGGCGACTTCGTGCATGTGCCGGCGGGAGGCGTACACGGCTTCCGCAACGAGTCCGGCGCACCGGCGTCGATGCTGCTGCACTTCGCGCCCGGAGCGCCCCGGGAGGGGTACTTCGAAGGGCTGCTCGACCTCGCCTCGAAGTCCGATGAGGAGCGCTCCGCCTTCTTCCTGGAGCACGACAACCACTGGCTCTGACCCGTTTCGGCAGCTCGATGGTGGACCGTCCCGACCGGGGCGGGTCACCTCGTCTACGGCGTCCTAGGAGGCTAGGTCCCCGACATCGATCGCGACCGTGCGGCGCTGCCGCACCGCGCCGCCGGCGGGCGGGAAACTGGACGGCATGCGGCGGCGCGGGCTCATCCCTGTGACGATCGAACGCCTCAGCTGACCGCGCCGCTCGCGCGGGACTCGAACAGCACGGCCAGGCCGTCGAGCATGCGCTGGAGTCCGAACTCGAAGGTCTCCTCCCAGCCCATGTCGAACGCGTTCTCGTCGAGCGCCGCCATGGCCGGGTACTTGCCCGACTCCATCGCCCTGACCAGCACCGGGTAGTGCTGGCCCCAGAACTCCTCCTCGCTGACGCCGCTCTCCTCGGCCGCGCTGTAGTACTGCACGTACTGGCGGGCGTAGCCGGCGACGAAGCCGTCGAGCGTGATGACGACCGCCATCCGCTCCTGGTCGCTGAGCCCCAGCCGGTCGAGCGCGCCCACGACCAGCTCGAGGCCGGCGAGGCTGTTGGGCCCCATCACCGGCCGGGTCCAGTTGATGTGGAGCAGCCAGCGGTGGTCGAGGTAGAGCCGGTACGACCCCCGCGCGACCGCTTCGAGCACCGTGCGCCAGCCCTCGCCGGCGACCCGCTCCGCCGCCTCGTTGGGACCGGAGACCTTGTCGAGCATGAGCGCGAGCAGCTCGGCCTTGCCCGGCACGTACCGGTAGAGCGACATCGCGCCGACCCCCAGCTCGGCGGCGACCCGCCGCATGGAGAGGGCGGCGATGCCGTCCCGGTCGGCGACCGTGATCGCCGCCTCGACGATCGTCGGCAGGGTCAGGCTCGGCTTGGGCCCGCGGGAGGGTCGCCCGCCGTCGCCCCAGAGCAGATCGATGCTGCGCCGTAGCTGCTCAGAGCCGTTTGTCTCGCTCGTCATGGTGCGGTCATCCTATAAGCGTTGCTATCTGGGTACAGCGTACGCTAATCTGCGTACATCGTACCCAGATTGCTGGAGGCACTGGTGAGCTCCGATTACGTGGTCCGCACGGAGGGCCTACGGAAGCGGTATGGCGACACACACGCCCTCGACGGGCTGGATCTTGAGGTTCCCCGCGGGCAGGTCTACGGACTGCTCGGTCCCAACGGCGCCGGCAAGACGACCGCCGTGCGCGTCCTCTGCACGCTGATCCGGGCCGACGGCGGGCTGGCCGAGGTGGCCGGCTTCGACGTGCGGACCCAGCCGCGGCTGGTGCGGCGGCGGATCGGCCTCACCGGGCAGGCCACCGCGGTCGACGACGCGATCAGCGCCCGGCAGAACCTGGTGATGTTCGGCCGGCTCTTCCACATCGGCAAGGCGGCCGCCCGGCAGCGGGCCGACGAGCTGCTGGCCCAGTTCGGGCTCGCCGACGCCGCGGACAGGTCCCCCAAGAAGTTCTCCGGCGGGATGCGCCGCCGGCTCGACCTGGCCTCCAGCATGATCCTCGCGCCCGAGGTGCTGTTTCTGGACGAGCCCACCACCGGCCTCGACCCGGCCGGGCGGCGCGAGGTGTGGCAGGCGGTCGGCGACCTGGCCGCCCGTGGCACCACCGTCCTGCTCACCACGCACTACCTGGACGAGGCGGACAAGCTCTGCGACCGCATCGCCGTGATCGACCAGGGGCGCAACCTCGTCGAGGACACGCCGGATGGCCTGAAGCGGCGCATCGGCAACGAGCGGCTCGAAGTGGTCGCGGCCGACCCGGCGGACCTGCCGGCGATCGAGGCGATGCTCGACAAGGCGGGGGCCGGCGAGCGTACGCCCACAGTGGACGATGCCACGCTCGCCGTCAGCGTCGCCGTTGACAACGGCGTCGCCGCCCTCACCGAGATCGCGGCCGAGCTGCGCGAGCAGCGGCTCACCGTCGCCGACCTGGGCCTGCGCCGCCCGACCCTGGACGAGGCATTCCTGCAACTGACCGGAGCGCGCCAATGACCACGCTTTCGATCACGCCCGATGCCGACGACAGCTTCGCCAGCCGGGCGAAGTGGGCGGTCACCGACTGCTGGACGATCCTGGTCCAGGAGATGACCCACCTGGTCCGCCAGCCCTCCACGTTCGCCTGGCAGCTGGGCTTCCCGATCGTCTTCGTGCTGCTGTTCGTATACGTCTTCGGCAGCGCGATGGACGTCACCGGGCAGGGCGCCGGCACCGGCTACCTGGAGTACGCCATGCCCGGCCTGTTCGCCATGACCATGGCCTTCGGCTTCATGAACACCGCCTTCCCGATGGCGATGATCAAGGAGAAGGGCTTCATCGACCGCTTCCGCTCCATGCCGATGGCCCCCTCCGCGGTGGTCACGGGGCGTGGCCTGGCCGACATCATCCAGGCCACGGTCGACCTGGCGATCCTCGTCGCCATCGCGCTCATCCTCGGCTGGCGGCCCGGCGGCAGCCTCGCCGAGACGCTGGCCGCCTTCGGGCTGCTGCTCTGGCTGCGGCTTTCGCTCATCTTCGTCGGCGTCCAGATCGGGCTGATGGTGAAGAACACCGAGGCGGCCGGCAACCTCTTCGCGCTGGCCTTCCCGTTCGGGATGCTCTCCTCGGTCTTCGCGCCGCCCGACCTGATGCCCGGCTGGCTCGGCACGGTCGCCGCGTGGAACCCGGTCTCCGCCACCGCCGGCGCGATCCGCGACCTGTTCGCCGCCCCGGCCGTGCCCAGCGGCTACTGGATCGAGGAGCACGCCATCGCGGCCGCCCTCCTCTGGCCGGCCGTCATCGCCGCGCTCTTCCTCCCCCTGGCGGTACGGCAGTACCAGCGCCTGAGCCGGTGACCAGATCCGCTGGGTTCGCACCGACCGAGGAGCCGCCTTCGTCATGACCTCGGAGGTAATTGCTCCGTGGGATGGCGCCGTTCACTCTGGATCTCGGACGGATGCTCATCCCGTTGCCGCAGGCTCAGAGGTGAACACGCCACGGAACTCGTGCCGCTACCCGGCGCCTGCGGGTTCGGAGAGAACCAGAGAGGTTTCGGGGTCGAGGTGGTCGCGTGGCTGGGCCGCGTTCGGACCTGGTGTCGTCTGTGCGAGAAGCTATCGAGCTGGGCGCACCGATGCGCCCAACCCCCGGGACGGGCACCGGATGCGCGGCTCGTGGTGTGGATACCGGCTCCGGCGGGCCAGCCGCGCCGGACCCGGCGGGCTGTGTGGGCCCCGCATGGGTCTACGTCCCTGACATAGCCTCTTGCGAAGCGACCAGGCCCGGACCGAGCGCCGCCGGTCCAACCAACTATCCCGACCTATCGCCGGGCTGAGGGAGTGTGCCGGCGATTCGGCGCGAGTTGGGCGCGTTGGTGCGCCCAGCTCGACAGCTCTCTTGAACACGGACCCGACCTGCCGCCCGGGGCAACCCCGGGCTGGTCGCGGACAACATCTTGCCGTAAGCGAGCACTCAAGATCCAGAGGATGGTGCCCGGGACCAAGGCCGCCCGCGTTGGGTCGGGTCGAGATCGTGGGGACGCGGAGGGTGCGGCTGCGGGAGCAGCGGCCCAGAGCGCGACGGGCATCGCGGCAGCTCCCCTCTGTCAAACCGGAATCGAACCGCGACGCAAAGCGCGAACCTCGACCACGAAAGATCTCTAGCGGTAGTTTGTTGACTTAGGTCCGATTTGAGTTGTAGCTTCAGGTTAGGG